>NZ_VOSR01000596.1:0-6481 GCF_007997345.1 Mitsuaria sp. TWR114 | reverse complement strand
GGCGTCACGACGCCGGTCGGTCCGATCGCGGCCGAGGTGGGCGCGGTCGTGGGGACGACGACCTCGGGGTCGTCGCTGGCGGCCTGCACGATCAGACTGCCGCAGGTCAGGGCCAGGGCCGGCAGCGCGAGGCGCCAGTTGGTGTGGGCGAGGGTGCGGAGGACGGTGTGGCGGATCGACACGGCGGTGGACGGCAGGCGTGACAGGCGGGCGGGGCCGGGGAGGGCGTCGGGGTCAGGCATTGACCGGCGGAAGTTTAAGTGCTGCGCGCCGGGCGTCCATCGGCGCGTGCCGTAACGTGCGTTACGCGTGCGCTGCGCTTTTCGTCCTGCGACGCACCAGCGCTCGCGGCGCCCAGGAGGAACTCAGTCCCAGACCTTGCGCAGCCTCGCCGCGACGTCCATCGCGGGCTTGACCAGCTCCGGCAGCGCCGCCTGCGTCTGGTTGGCCGGTCCCAGCTTGTCGAAGTGGCGCACCACCTTGCCGGGCAGGAAGCGCGACACGCTCGCGTACAGGTGGCGGTCGCCGTGCCGCGTCTGCTGCGTGACGTAGAAGCGCTGCGGCACCATCACCGCCAGGTGCTCCTTCGCCCGCGTCATCGCGACGTACAGCAGCCGCCGTTCCTCCTCGATCTGCGCCTGCGCGCCGGTGCTCAGGTCCGACGGCAGGCAGCCGTCCACGCAGTTCAGCAGGTAGACCGCGTTCCACTCCTGCCCCTTGGCCGAATGGATGGTCGACAGGATCAGGTAGTCCTCGTCCTTCAGCGGGACGCCGGATTCGTCGCTGCTCGCCTCGGGCGGGTCCAGCGTCAGCTCGGTCAGGAAGCGCTCCCGCGAGCCGTAGCCCTGCGCGATGCGTGCGACCTGTTCCAGGTCGGCCAGGCGCACCGGTGCGTCGTCGTGCAGCCGCTCCAGGTGGGGCGCGTACCACTCCACCACCGACTCCAGGTCCATCGGCCACTGCGGATCGCCGATGAGCCCGGCCAGCAGGTCGCGCAGCGCCGACCATGACGCGGCCGCGGCGCGGGGCGGCTCGAATGCGCGCAGCGCCTGCACCGGGTCCGCCGCGGGCGACATCGCGTCGATCAGCCGACGCGCGCTCGCCGGCCCGAAGCCGGGCAGCAACTGCGCGACGCGGAATCCCGCCAGCCGCCCGCGCGGGTTCTCGGCCCAGCGCAGCACGCTCAGCACGTCCTTCACATGCGTGCTCTCCAGGAATTTCAGGCCGCCGAACTTGACGAACGGGATGTTGCGCCGCGTCAGTTCCAGCTCCAGCGGCGCGGCGTGGCTCGAGGTGCGGAACAGCACCGCCTGGCGCTTCAGCCGCAGGCCCTGCTCGCGCCGCTCGAGCACCTTGTCGGCGACCCATTGGGCCTGGCGCGCCTCGTCGTCGACCGTCACCAGTTGCGGCCGCTCGGTCGAGGCCTTGTCGGTCCACAGCCGCTTCTCGTGCCGCTCGCGGGCCATCGCGATGACCGCGTTGGACGCGTCCAGGATCGGCTGCGTGGAGCGGTAGTTGCGCTCCAGCGCGATCACCCGCGCGGGCGGGTCGAACTGGACCGGGAACTCGAGGATGTTGCGCACCTCGGCCGCGCGGAACGAGTAGATCGCCTGCGCGTCGTCGCCCACCACGGTCAGGTGGTCGCCGCGTGGCTTGAGCCGGCGCAGGATCGTCGCCTGCAACCGGTTGGTGTCCTGGTACTCGTCGACCAGCACGTGCTGGAAGCGCTCCCCGAGCTCGGCGGCCAGGCCGTCGTCGCTCATCAGCTCGGCCCAGTAGAGCAGCAGGTCGTCGTAGTCCAGCAGCTGCTGGCGCTGCTTGTCCTCGACGTAGGCCTTGAACAGGCGCTTGAGCCCGTCATGCACCGGGAAGCACCAGGGGAAGTGGTCCTGCAGCACCTGGTCCAGCCGCGCCTCGCTGTTGACGACGCGCGAATAGATCGTCAGGCAGGTGGCCTTGAGCGGGAAGCGCTCGGTGGTCTCGGCCAGGCCCAGGGCCTGCCGCTGCAGGCCCATCAGGTCCTCGGCGTCGGCGCGGTCGAGGATGGTGAAGTTGGGCGCGAGGCCGATGCGATGGGCGTATTCGCGCAGCAGGCGCGCGCCCACGCTGTGGAAGGTGCCGGCCCAGGGGAAGCGCGGCGGCGCCTGCGTGGCGCCCAGGCCGAGCGCGCGATGCAGCACGCGGCCGGCGCGGCGTTCCATCTCGCCGGCGGCGCGACGGGAGAAGGTCAGCAGCAGCAGGCGCTGCGGGTCCGCGCCCGACTGGATCAGGCGCGCGACGCGCGCCGCCAGGGTCTTGGTCTTGCCCGAGCCGGCGCCGGCGATCACCAACAGCGGGCCGTGCCCGGGAACGCCGTGTTCATCGAGCCCGTGCTCGACCGCCGAGCGCTGCTCGGGATTCAGGTCGGCGAAGACGTCGGCCGCGCGGGGCGGGGCGTCGGCGAGGGCGGAACACATGGGGCGGCATCATAGCTGTATGCAAAAACAGTGGATGGCCGGGGCCACGTGGTCCCGGGGGTACGCGCATTGCCCGAGCGGAGCAAACTCCCCCCCTACTGCCATGCATCAAGTGCTTGTCCTCCTCGCCGCCCTGGCCATGCCCCTCGTGGCCTGGGCCTCGCAGCGCGGCGTCTTCGGCCCCGACAACGGCACGATCTCGGATCGTTACCCGACCCTGCTCGTCGCCGACGGCTACGCCTTCTCCATCTGGGGCGTGATCTTCCTGCTCGACCTCGTCGCCACGGCTTGGCTGCTGCGCGGCCGGCCGGTGCCCGACCGGGAAGGGCACCGCGATTCCCATCGCTGCCACTGGCTGGTGGTCGCCGGCTTCGCGCTCACCGCGAGCTGGATGATCGTGTTCTCCCAGCAATGGTTCTGGCTGGCGCTGGCCATCATCTGGCTGGCGCTGATCAGCCTGCTGTGGGCGCTGATGCTGCTGGCGCGGGCGGTGCCGCGCGGCGCGCCCTCATGGCTCGCGGTGCTGCCGCTGGCGCTGCATGCCGGATGGCTGTCGCTGGCGGCGTTCCTGAACACCGCGCAGGTGATCGTCGCCCAGCAACTGCTGCCCACCGTCGATCAGCTGCCGTGGACGCTGGTGCTGTGGGCGCTCGCCGCCTTGCTGTTGCTGGTGGCGAATGCGCGGCTGCATGCGCCCGGCACCGGACCGGCGGCGCTGGCCTTCGCCGCGGCGGCGGTCTGGGGCCTGGTCGGGGTCTACCTGAAGCAGCGGGCCTCGCCGATGGCGGGGGCGGACACTTCCGCCTGGGTCGCGCTGGGGCTCGCCGCGGCGCTGGTGGCGCAGACGGTCTGGCTGCGCCTGCGGCCGCCGGGGCCGAACAGCCCGAGCCGCTCCAGCGGTCCGAACGATCCGAACGCCCGGACGACCCGAGCGGCTTGAACGGCTGAACGGCTGAACGACCGGCCCGCCGGACCGATCACGCCAGACGGCGCTCGTCCTTCGCGTCGAACAGGTGCGCCGACTCCGCCGCCCATTGCAGCCGCACCGCATCACCGACATTGAGGTGAGGATTGCCCGCCACGCGGGCGGTCATCGGGCCGGTCGGGGTGTCGACCAGCAGGTAGGTCTCCGGGCCGGTGGGCTCGCTCATCTTCAGCACGCCGGGCAGGCCGCCGTCGTTGCCGTCGGCGAGCCGGATGTGTTCCGGGCGCACGCCGTAGAGCACCTCGCCGGTGGCGCCGATCGCCGCCTGCTGCGCCGCGTTCACCGGCATGGCCTGGCCGCTGGCCGCCAGGCCGGCGGCGCCGCGCTGCGCGCTGACGAAGTTCATCGTCGGCGAGCCGATGAACTCGGCCACGAAGCGGTTGGCCGGCCGCGTGTAGATCTCCTCCGGCGTGCCGAACTGCTGCACCAGGCCGTCGCGCATCACCGCGATGCGGTCGCCCAGCGTCATCGCCTCGACCTGGTCGTGGGTGACGTAGACGGTGGTGGTCTTCGTGCGCTGGTGCAGCAGCTTGATCTCGGCGCGCATCTCGATGCGCAGCTTCGCGTCCAGGTTGGACAGCGGCTCATCGAACAGGAAGAGCTTCGGATCGCGCGCCAGCGCCCGGCCCATCGCCACGCGCTGACGCTGGCCGCCGGACAGCTGCCCCGGCTTGCGGTCCAGCAGGTGGCCGATCTGCAGCATCTTCGCCACGCGCTGCACCGTCTCGTCGCGCTGCGCCTTGGGCACCTTGCGCATCTCCAGGCCGAAGGCGATGTTCTGCGCGACGTTCATGTTGGGATAGAGCGCGTAGCTCTGGAACACCATCGCGATGTCGCGGTCCTTGCTCGGCGCATAGGTGACGTCGCGGTCGCCGATGTGGATCGAGCCCGAGGTCGGATGCTCCAGCCCGGCGATCATCGCCAGCAGCGTCGACTTGCCGCAGCCCGAGGGGCCGACCAGGATCAGGAATTCGCCGCCTCGATCGACAGATCGATGCCCTTGAGGATGTCGGCCGAGCCGTAGCTCTTGCGGACCTGAGAAATGGCGAGCGCGCCCATGCTTGACTCCTCTTAACCCTTGACGGCGCCGGCGGTGAGCCCGCGCACGAAATACTTGCCCGCGACGATGTAGACCACGAGCGTCGGCAGCGCGGCGATCAGCGCCGCGGCCATGTCCACGTTGTATTCCTTGACCGAGCTGGACGTGTTGGCCAGGTTGTTCAGCCCGACCGTGATCGGCTTGCTGTCCGCGCCGGAGAACACCACCCCGTACAGGAAGTCGTTCCAGATCGAGGTGAACTGCCAGATCAGCGTCACCACGAGGATGGGCGTGGACAGCGGCACGACGATGCGCCAGAAGATCTGCCAGAACGAGGCGCCGTCCAGCGTCGCCGCCTTGATCAGCTCGTCGGGCAGGCCGGCGTAGTAGTTGCGGAAGAACAGCGTGGTCGAGGGCATGCCGGCCAGGATGTGGACCAGGATCAGGCCCCACACGGAGCTCGCGATGCCCAAGGCGCCCAGCACCTGGCTCATCGGCAGCAGCACCACCTGCATCGGCATGAACACGCCGAACAGCAGCAGCCCGAACAGCAGCTCGCTGCCGCGGAAGCGCCACTTGGTCAGCACGTAGCCGTTGAGCGCGCCCAGCGCCGTCGAGATCAGCACGGCCGGCACCACCATCAGCACCGAGTTCATGAAGAAGGGCTTGAGGCCGCCGCAGTCGGTGCCGGTGCAGGCGCTGTGCCAGGCCTTGGACCAGGCGTCCAGCGAGGGGCTCAGCGGCACCGAGAGCAGCGTGCCGCTCCGCACCTCGTCCATGCTCTTGAGCGAGGTGCTGACCATCACGTACAGCGGCAGCAGGAAGAAGAAGGCGAAGACCAGCAGCACGGCCCACAGCAGCACGCGCTGCGCGGTCAGGTGCCGGGATCCGGCCGGGGAGGGGGAAAGGGTGTGGCTCATGTCGCGTCGCTCGTCCCGCACGGGATCACTGCTTCGAGCGGAGCTCGGAATAGAGGTAGGGAACGACGATGGCCGCGATCGTGGCCAGCATCACCGTGGCGCTGGCCGCGCCCAGGCCGATCTGGCCGCGCGAGAAGGCCATCGTGTACATGAAGGTCGCCGGCAGGTCGGTGGCGTAGCCGGGACCGCCCGCGGTCAGCGCCATCACCAGGTCGAAGCTCTTGATCGCGATGTGCGCCACGACCATCAGCGTCGAGAAGAACACCGGGCGCAGCGTCGGGATGATGATGCGCCAGTAGATGCGCGGCAGCGACGCGCCGTCGACCTGCGCGGCCTTGATGATTGAGTCGTCGATGCCGCGCAGCCCCGCCAGGAACAGCGCCATCACGAAGCCCGCCGACTGCCACACGCCCGCGATGACCACGCAGTAGATGGCCATGTCCGGGTCGACCAGCCAGCCGAAGGTGAAGGACTCGAAGCCCCACTGCTGCATCAGGTGCTCGATGCCCAGGCCCGGGTTGAGGATCCACTTCCACGCGGTGCCGGTCACGATGAAGGACAGCGCCATCGGGTACAGGTAGACCGTGCGCAGCACGCCTTCGCCGCGGATCTTCTGGTCCAGCAGGATGGCCAGCAGCAGGCCCACGGCCATCGCGCCGCCGATGAACAGCGCGCCGAAGAGGCCCAGGTTGGTCAGCGCGAGCCACCAGCGCTCGTTGTCGAACAGCGCGCGGTACTGGTCCAGGCCGACGAACTCGTAGTTCGGCAGCAGCCGCGACGCGGACAACGACAGGTAGCCGTTCCACGCCATCAGGCCATAGATGAAGAGGAAGGAGATCAGGAAGGTCGGCGCGACCACCAGCTTGGGAAGCCAGGGACTGCGGGGGGCTCGGGAGGCGGACATGCGGTGCGGACCTGCAGGGCGCCGGCGTGGCGCGTGGGAAGGATGGAAGGCAAACGGCCAAAGATCAAGGCCCAAGGCCCAAGGCCCAGGACCAAGGACCAGGGACCAGGCCCAAGGCCCAAGGCCCGACGAGCGGAGCCGGAAGACTCCCTCTCCCGCTTGCGGGAGAGGGCAGGG
>NZ_VOSR01000595.1:0-11668 GCF_007997345.1 Mitsuaria sp. TWR114 | reverse complement strand
GGGGGCGTCGAAGGGGGCGTCGAAGGGGGCGTCGGGTTTACAGGAACTGGTCGTCGCCGCCGCCGGCCAGCACGATCTGGCCTTCGTCGACGAGGCGGCGCACCACCTTGAGGATTTCCTTCTGCTCGGCCTCGACCTCGGACAGGCGCACCGGGCCGCGCGATTCCAGGTCCTCGCGCAGCGTCTCGGCGGCGCGGGTGGACATGTTGCGGAAGATCTTCTCGCGCAGCTCCGGGCCGGCGCCCTTGAGCGCGACGATGAGCGACTCGGACTGCACTTCCTTGAGCACCGCCTGGATGCCGCGGTCGTCGATCTTCTCCACGTCCTCGAACGTGAACATGTTGTCCATGATCTTCTGGGCGAGGTCGGAGTCGGCTTCGCGGATGTAGTCCAGCACCGAGGCCTCGACGCTGGTGCCCATCATGTTGATGATCTCGGCCGCGGTCTTGACGCCGCCCAGGTTGGACTTCTTCATGCGTTCGCCGCCGGCCAGGATCTGGCCCATGACCTCGTTGAGGTCCTTGAGCGCCATCGGCTGGATGCCGTCCAGCGTGGCGATGCGGATCAGCACCTCGTTGCGCTGGCGTTCGGTGAAGACGCGCAGCACCGAGCTGCTCTGGTCGAAGTCCAGGTGCGACAGGATGGCCGCGACGATCTGCGGGTGTTCATTGCGCAGCAGTTCGGCGACCGAGCCCGGGTCCATCCACTTCAGCGACTCGATCGAGGACACGTCCGAGCCCTGCAGGATGCGGTCCAGCAGCAGGTTGCCTTGTCGTCGCCCAGCGCCTTGCGCAGGACGGAGCGCACGTACTCGTCGGTGTCGCTGACCAGGGTGCTCTGCGACTCGGCGACGAGGTCGAACTTGTCCAGCACCTTCTCGACGCGGTCGCGCGGCACGACCTTCATCTTGGCGATGGTCTCGCCCAGCTTCTGCACTTCCTTCGGCGACAGGTGCTTGAAGACCTCGGAGGCCTCTTCCTCGCCGAGGGACATGAGCAGGATGGCCGCGTCTTCGACGCCTTTGTCGTCCATGGTGATGTCTCTCTATCGATCCTGGGGCGGGGTTCCCGGCAGCGCCGCTCAGCGGCGGCCGCCGGCCGGGGAGGTTTCCAGCTCTTCGCCGTTGACCCAGGCGCGCATGATGTTGGCCACCGCGACCGGGTTCTCCTTGGCCAGCAGGCGGGCCCGCTCCAGCTTGTCGTTGGAGATCGGCGCCTCCAGGGCCGGCAGGCCGCCGGGACCGCCCAGCGCCAGCTGCTCGTTCTCGACCACGCTCAGGCCGTTGTTCCCGGCAGTGTCGTCCTTCTGTTCGGCCGGCGGCGGGAAAGCCGCCTTGAGAGCAGGGCGAACCAGTCCGAACACGGCGATCAGCGCGATCAGCACCAGGGCGGCCGGCACGGTGGCATCGCGGGCGATGTCACGCAGCCAGGGCTGCTGCCACAGCGGCACGTCGGCGGGCTCGACCTTGTCCGACACGAACGGGGTGCTGATCACCTTGACCGAATCGCCGCGCTCCTGCGAGAAGCCCAGGGCCTCCTTGACCAGCGAATCCAGCTTCTGGATCTCGGTCTCGGACAGCGGCTGGCTGGAGGTCTTGCCATTCTTGTCGGTGACCGTCTTCTGGTTGACGACGACGGCCGCGTTCAGCCGGCGGACCTGGCCGATCGCGTTGCGGGTGACGCGCACGGTGCGGTCGAGCTCGAACTGCGTGTCGTTGTTGCGGCGCATGTTCTGCGTGCCGCCGGATTGACCGGCCGGCTGCAGCGGCTGGGCCTGGCCGTTGATCGGCGCGGCGGCCTGCGGGGGCACCTGGTTGGTGGTGGCGCCCGGCACGCCGGTGGGCACGCCGGCGGTGCCGCCGGACTGCTCTTCCGAGGTCAGGCGGCGCACCGCGCTCTGGGTGTTGGGGCCCTGGTTGGGGCGGTATTCCTCGGCGGTGGACTCGACCTGGTTGAAGTCGACGTCGGCGGTGACCGTCGAGCGCAGGTTGTCGCGGCCGACCACCGGCTCCAGCAGCTCGGCGATCCGCTTGTTCAGGTTGGCTTCGACCTGCTGCTTGTACTGCAGCTGCTGGCTGTCCAGGCCGGTGGCGTTGCCGTCGGGGTTCTGGGAGAGCAGGGCGCCGGTGCTGTCGAGCACGCTGACGGCCTTGGGGTTCAGTTCCGGCACCGACGAGGACACCAGGTGGACGATGCCGGCGATCTGGGCGCGGTCCAGCGTGCGGCCGCCGCGCAGCGTCAGCATCACCGAGGCGCTGGGCTTCTGCTGTTCGCGGAAGAAGCCGTTCTGCTGCGGCATGGCCAGGTGGACGCGCGCGTCGGCGACGTCGGCCATCGCGGTGATGGTGCGGGTGAGTTCGCCCTCGAGGGCGCGCTGGAAGTTCAGGCGTTCGTTGAACGCGGTCTGGCCGATGGACTGCTTGTCCATCAGCTCGAAGCCGACGATGCCGCCCTTGGGCAGGCCGGCCGAGGCCAGCTTCATGCGCAGGTCGTAGACCTGGTTGGCGGGGACCATGATGGTGCCGCCCGGCTCGTTGCGGTAGGGCACATTCATCTGCGCGAGCTGCGCGATGACGGCGCCGCCGTCCTTGTCGGAGAGGCCGGAGAACAGCGGGCGGAAATCCGGCTTGGCCGTCATCATCGACATCGCCACGATCACCGCGAGCAGCGCGGCGACGCCGCCGCCCAGCATCAGCTTGCTCTTGGTGGGCATCGCGGCCAGGCGCTGGGGCAGGCCCGCCGGTTTGGCGGTCTGCTGCACCTCGGGGAGTCCGGCGGCGGGGCTGCTCAGGGCGTTGTCCATGGGGGTGTACGGCTCGGGTCGAACGATCGGCGGGTGGGCCCAGGCGGACGCCTCGGCACAGGTCAGGATTATTTCGATCGGGGCCCTCAAGAATGTTGGGAACAGGCCGAAGAAGCCCCCCCAGTTCGGAGCTATGGCCGGCGGCGGCATCCGTACGATGCATGCCGTGGACCTGAAACTCAAACCCTTCGACTTCGCCAGCGCGGTGGCCCGTGCCGGATTGACCCCCCAGGGTCAGCCGGTGGCCAAGGCCGCGCCCGGCGGCACCAGCTTCGCGGACGCGATGAGCTCGGCGCTGAAGTCGGTCAGCACGCAGCAGAACGAGGCGTCGCGGCTGCAGCGGGAGGTCCAGCTGGACAACCCGACGGTGAGCCTGGAGGAGACCATGGTCGCCATGCAGAAGGCCCAGATCGGCTTCCAGGCGACGCTGCAGGTTCGCAACCGGCTGGTGTCGGCCTACTCGGAAATCATGAACATGCAGGTCTGACACTGCCGCGACGGCGCGCATCGGCGCCGATCGGACGTGAAAAAGCCGCCCTTGGGCGGCTTTTGTCATTGGCGGACCGGACCGGCTGTCCGGACTCGCCGGTGCACCGACGCGGGTCGGCAGTGGGTCGGATCGACCGCTTCAGCTGCTGCGGCGCATCAGCCGTTCCCGCTTCTGCGCCTGGTCGATGAAGACCTGCAGCGCGCGGGCGGCGGTTGGGGCCAGCGAAACGAAGGCGCAGCCGGCCTGGTGCGGAGCGCCTTGTTCGCCCTGCGTCAGATGCTGCACCCGCAGCAACGTCGCGAAGCTGACCTCGCGCTCGAGCTCCAAGGTACCGGTGATCTCCTGGCCCGCCTGCGGCACTGGCACCACGTGGGTCGGCCAGTGCAGCGCGACGCCGCCGGCGCTCACGTTGACCACCCGGATCCGGGGCAGGTCGGCGTCGGCCAGTTTCAGCGCCGGATACAACTGCCCGGCCGAGGCCACCCGGTAGGCCTGGCGCCGCTGGAAGCGGTACAGCCGCAGCGGCACCGGCGCGCGCAGCACCTCGGCGCCGTCGCCGCGGATCGCGACCAGCCCGGAGAGGTCGAACTGCAGCTTGATCCGGTCCAGGTAGGCGGTGGCCACCAGCTCGTCGCTCGCCAGCACCGGCGCCAGCGTGTCGCCGGCCTGCGGCGCTTCCATCGTCAGCATGCCGCGCGCGTATCGAGGGCGCGCAGCACCGTGTGGATCGCCTCGCCCGCCGGGGTGGTCAGCTGCAGGCGCGCCTGCGACTGCAGCAGCTCGCGCAGCCAGTTCATGATCTCGCCGGGCGCGTCCAGCCGGTAATCGGCGTCCGCGACATCGGCGGGAGGGGCGGGGACTTTCAGGTCGCTCAAGGCCAGCATCCGGCTGCAATCGTTCGGAAAAATTCTCCCGCATCCCCCAAGGCAAACGCCGCGCCGCCCCCATCCGTTCGAGGGGCCGGTCGCGGCGCTGGCGGACGATCCGGGGCCGGTCGCGTGACCGAAGTCTCGAATCGCCGGGGCGGTCGATCGCGGGGAGGCCGTCGGACCGGTCGTCGCAGCGATCGTCGGGCCGGTCAGTGCACCGTCTTGGATTTGCCCTTCATCAGCTGGTCCAGGTCCTCCAGCCAGGGTTCGGCCAGGTGGCGGATCTCGGCGTCGTTGACCAGGATGCGCTGCATGATGCGGGTCTTGAGCTGCGCCTCGTCGGGGCCCAGCTGCTGGCTGCCGGCGGCGTGCTTGAGCTGCGAGATCAGCAGCACGCAGGCGCCTTCGAGCTTGACCACCTCGTCCCAGTTGCCCGAGCGGGCGGCGCTCAGCATGTCGGCGCTGGCTTGCTCGATGGCTTCGTAGTAGCTCAACAGTTGGGTGCTCATGAGGCGGTCCGGAGTGGTCGGGGCGGCGTGGGCGGCGGGGGCTTGGGGCTTGGCGGTGTACTTGGACATGGAACTTCTCAAGTCGTCAGGCTGGAGGGAGCGGGGCCGGTTCAGGCCGCGACGCGTTGTTCGGCAGCGGCCGGGGCGATGCTGGCCCAGGCTTCGCGGATCGGTTGCAGCAGCTTCACGCATTCCTCGACGGCGACGTCGTCGCTGCGCAGGTTGGCGTGGGTCAGCCGCATGCAGATGTAGGCATACAGGTCGCGCAGGTCCATGGCCAGCTCGCCCGACTCCAGGTTCAGGGCCGCCTTCAGGCCCTCGTCCAGGATGCGGACCGCGCGGCTCAGGCTGCGGTTCTTGGCGTCGACATTGCCGGTGCGGATCGCGCCGATGGCTTGCGTCATCGAATCGAAGGCGCCGTCCAGCAGCAGGGTCACCAGGCGGTGCGGCGAGGCCGTCATCACGTCCGTTTCCACGCCGACGCGGTTGTACATGCTGCTGGCGCGTTGACCGTGGGAAGCGAAGGGGGAGGAGTTGCCGTACATGATGTGCTGCTGGGGTGTGCTGTAGTGCTTGAATCAGTTTTCGGCCCCCGCTGGCCCAACTTGAGCCTCCCCCGTGTCGAATTTGTCTCGAAATTCTGCGCGCCTGGAGAAAAACAAAAGCCTCCGTGAGGAGGCTTGTCGGCGGCCTTTTCGAAGCGCCGGAGAAGGGCGGTGGCGACGGTCCAGTTCCGAGGGCGATCCGCACCCCCTGCACCGGTCCCGCCGCGCCCGCGGCCTCAGCTGCTGCCCAGCATGCTGGTGATCTTGTTGACGTAGCTCTGCATGTCGTTGAGCTTGGCCATCTGCGTGTCCAGCGCCGTGTACTGGGCGCGCACCCGCTTCTCGTAGGCGGCGGCGCGGTCGTTGAGCTCGTCCACGCGCTTGTTGTTGGCGGTCACGCGCGACTGCAGCCCGGTGGTGCGGGTGGTGATCGAGCCGTCGAAGCCGGTCACCTGGTCGGCGAAGGCGCGCCAGCGGGTGGCGATGCCGTTGTTGTTCGGGTTGGCGGTGTCCACGCCCATGAACAGGTTCTTCAAGTCGCTCATGCTGCCCAGCGCGCTGGTCAGCTTGGTGTCGTTGACCTTGATGGTGCCGTCGGCGCCGATGTCCAGGCCCAGGTCCGACAAGCGGCCGAACTTGCCGCCCAGCGTGCTGCCCGCGGCGGTGATGTTGCGCAGCTGGCTCTGCAGGCCCACCGCGGTGCTGTCGCCCTGCAGCGCGCCGGCGGTCTTGTTGGCGTCGTCGTACTTGGTGTCGTTGCGCATCAGCGTCATCAGGCTGTTGTACGACGTGACGAAGTCGTTGATCGCCTTCTTGACGCTGTCCTTGTCCTGGCCGACGGTGACGGTGGACTGCCCGGTCTTGAGCAGGTTGATCGTGAGGCCGTCGACGCGCCCTCGATGTTGTTGGAGGCGGAGCTGATCGCCAGGCCGTTGATCGTCAGGTTGGCGTTCTTGGCCGCGGTGTTCTGCGTCATCGACGAGATCGAGGCGGTCGGGTCGTAGGCCAGCGCGGACAGGCCATTGGCGTCGGCGCCGTTGCCGTCGTCATCGGCGGTGGTGATGCGGAAGCCGTTGGCCTCGCCGGTGTCGCGCGAGCGGATCACCAGGCGCGAGCCGGTCGCGTCGGTGACCACCGAGGCCAGCACGCCGGCGCCCGAGGCATTGACCTTGTCGCGGATGTTGGCCAGCGTGTCGGTCGACGAGATGGAGATGCTGACCGGCGTCGCGCCGTCCTTGCTGGTGAAGGTGGAGTTGTTGGTGCCGCTCCACTGGCCCAGCTCGATGGTCATCGAGCCCGAGCCCACCGTCGCGTTGTTGGCGAAGCCCTTGCTCGAGAGCGACTGCGCCGAGGCGAGGTTGGCCACGTCCAGCGCGTAGGAACCGGCGCCCGAGCCGGCGCCGGCGATGACGGTGGCCATCGTCGTGTCGGAGGAGGTGGCGGTCAGCGCGGACCAGGTGGTCGGGTTGGCCAGCTTGGCGGCCGCGTCGCGCATCGCGCTGAAGGCGCTCTTGATCTTGCCGTACTCGGAGATCTGCGACTTGATGGTGTCGGTGCGCGACTGGAGGTCGTGATCGGCTGCTTTTCCAGCGACACCAGCTTCGTGACGATGCTCTCGACGTCCAGACCGCTGCCCAGACCCGCGGAGGTGATGCTTGCCATCGTGCGAACTCCCTGTGACCGTGTTCCGGCTCCCTGGCCGGAAGCCCCATGCGCGACAGGGCCTCGCGTGATTGGCGTGAGGCCCTGTCCTGCATATCGGCGTCAAGCGATCCGACTTTAGGACGGAGGCCTGGCGCTTTGATTGCGTTTTTCTATCAACCCTTGAGCAGCGACAGCACTTGCTGCGGCAGCTGGTTGGCCTGCGCGACCATCGCGTTGCCGGCCTGCTGCAGGATCTGCGCCCGGCTCAGGTTGGAGGTCTCGACCGCGAAGTCGGCATCCATGATCCGGCTGCGGGCGGCGGTCTGGTTCTCATAGGCCACCTGCAGGTTGGAGATCACCGCGTCGAAGCGGTTCTGCGTCGCGCCCAGCGTCGCACGCTGGCTGTTGACGGTGTCCAGCGCCGTGTCGATGTCGGCCACCACGGTGGCGATCGCCGCCGCGTCCGCGGTGCGGTCGATCACCGCGCGGCCGGCGCCGCTGGTGTCCGAGCCGGAGACCTTGGTGATCGTGGTGTCGGCCGACATGTTGGGCGTCGTGACGGTGATCTCGTCGTTGGACGTGGTGTTCGGCCCGACCTGGAAGGTCTGCGGCAGTGCCGCGTCCTGGCCCAGGATGTACTTGCCGTTGAAGGTGGTGCCGGCGGTGACCCGCTGGATTTCCTTGGCCAGCTCGCCGAATTCCTTGTCCAGCGAATCCTTGTCGCTGTCCGCGTTGGTCGCGTTGCGGGCCTGGATCGCCAGTTCGCGCATCCGCTGCAGCGAATCGGCCACCTTGCCCAGCGCGCCTTCAGCGGTCTGCGCCAGCGAGATGCCGTCGTTGGCATTGCGCATCGCGACCGACATGCCGCGGGCTTGCGCGTTCATCCGTTCGGCGATGGCCAGGCCGGCCGCGTCGTCCTTGGCGGAGTTCACCCGCAGGCCTGAGGACAGGCGCTGCATCGAGGTCGCCAGCGACGACTGCGACGAGTTCAGATTGCGTTGCGCGTTCAGCGAAGCAATGTTGGTGTTGATGGTCTGTGGCATTGATGCACTCCTGCGGAGATCCTGTCCTGGCTGCGATCCCGGTTAGGTGGGTCGGTTCCCGACCTCGCCTGCCGATCCTCGCTGCGCCATCGCAGTCATTGTTCGGATCTGCCGGTTGGACCGGTGGTCGAGCGGTACTTCATGCTCGATGGATGCCATTGTGCGAAAGCTGCCACCCCGTCGATGGGCCGATTAACGGGCGGAAAACCGTCCATTACGAAGCCAATGAAAGAAGGCCCCGCACCAGTCCCGGGGGACGGTGCGGAGCCTTTGGAAGGCCGGCCGCGAGGACCGGCGCTTGAGGAGTCAACCGGGGAGGGCGCCGGACGGCGCCCGCGTATGGGGATCAGCTGCGCAGCAGCGACAGCACCTGCTGCGGGAGCTGGTTGGCCTGCGCCACCATCGTGTTGCCGGCCTGCTGCAGGATCTGCGAGCGGCTCAGGTTGGCGGTTTCCGCGGCGAAGTCGGCGTCCATGATGCGGCTGCGGGCGGCGGTCTGG
Source organism: Mitsuaria sp. TWR114 (assembly GCF_007997345.1). Classification (NCBI taxonomy): domain Bacteria; kingdom Pseudomonadati; phylum Pseudomonadota; class Betaproteobacteria; order Burkholderiales; family Sphaerotilaceae; genus Roseateles; species Mitsuaria sp. TWR114. The sequence goes on along the minus strand of NZ_VOSR01000595.1, from coordinate 3,266 downwards.
TTCTCCACCGAGACCTGCAGGTTGGAGATGATCGCGTCGAAGCGGTTCTGCGAGGCGCCCAGGATCGCGCGCTGGCCGGAGACCGTGGTGATGGCCGCGTCGATGTTGTCGATCACCGTCTTGAGCGAGTCCGGCGTCGAGGCGTTGTCGATCACGCCGCCGGTGACGGCGGTGATCGTCGCGTCGTTGGTCATGTTGTTCGTGACCACGTCCACCGAGTCGTTCGAGCTGGTGTTGGCGCCGATCTGGAAGGTCTGCGTGCCGGCATCGGCGCCCAGGATGGCCTTGCCGTTGAAGGTCGTGCCACCGATGACGCGGCCGATTTCCTGGCCCAGCTGGGCGTATTCCTTGCCGATCGAGTCCAGGTCGGAGGTCGTGTTGGTCGCGTTGCGGGCCTGCACCGCCAGTTCACGCATGCGCTGCAGCGAATCGCCCACCTTGGACAGCGCGCCTTCGGCGGTCTGCGCCAGCGAGATGCCGTCGTTGGCATTGCGCACCGCGACGTTCATGCCGCGCACTTGGGCGTTCATGCGTTCGGCGATCGCCAGGCCGGCGGCGTCGTCCTTGGCGGAGTTGACGCGCAGGCCGGAGGACAGGCGCTGCATCGAGACCGACAGCGAGGACTGCGAGGACGACAGGTTGCGCTGGGCGTTCAGCGATTGCAGGTTGGTGTTGATGATCTGAGCCATGATCCATTCCTTTTGAATTCAGAGACCTTCACGGTCTCGGTCGGACGTTTGAAAAACTGTCCGACTGAGCCGGACCACGTGGCCCTTGCTGTTGATTTGCGGACCCGTTGATGCAGTTATCGGGCCGGCAGGGAATGGACTTGAGGCCTTCTTGAAAAGAAAGCGTGTAACCGCCTGTCCCAGGCGTGAAGTCGTGCCATGGCGGGCGAGCGCTTCTCTTTCGCCACCCGCTCGGGATGGGGAAAGAGAAGGGGGACCGAAGTCCCCCTCGCGGGCGTCTGGCTGACGAGGATCAGCGCAGCAGGGCCAGCACTTGCTGGGGCGCCTGGTTGGCCTGGGCGATCATCGCGTTGCCGGCCTGCTGCAGGATCTGCGCGCGGCTCAGGTTGGCGGTTTCCGAGGCGAAGTCGGCGTCCATGATCCGGCTGCGGGCCGCGGTCTGGTTCTCGACCGAGATCTGCAGGTTCGACACGATCGCGTCGAAGCGGTTCTGCGAGGCACCCAGCTTCGAACGCTCGCTCGACACCGTCTTGATCGCCGCGTCGATGTTGTCGATCACGGTGGCCAGGTCGGTCGTCGTCGACGCGTTGGTGATCGCGCCGCCGGTCACGCCGGTGATGGTCGTGTCCGTGGTCATGTTGGTCGTCGTGACGTCGACCGAGTCGTTGGCCGTGGTGTTGGCGCCGATCTGGAAGGTCTGCGTGCCCGAATCGCCGGCCAGGATGGCGCGGCCGTTGAAGGTCGTGCCGCCCAGCACGCGCTGGATTTCAGAGCCCAGCTGCGCGTATTCCTGACCGATCGAGTCCAGGTCGGAGGTCGTGTTGGTCGCGTTGCGGGCCTGCACCGCCAGTTCACGCATGCGCTGCAGCGAATCGCCCACCTTGGACAGCGCGCCTTCGGCCGTCTGCGACAGCGAGATGCCGTCGTTGGCGTTGCGCTGGGCCACGTTCATGCCGCGGACTTGGGCGTTCATGCGGTCGGCGATCGCCAGGCCGGCGGCGTCGTCCTTGGCGGAGTTGACACGCAGGCCCGAGGACAGGCGCTGCATGGAGACGGCCAGCGAGCTGGCGCTCGTGCTGGTGTTGCGCTGGGCGTTGAGCGACAGCAGGTTGGTGTTGATGACTTGGGCCATGATTGCTCCTAACAGCTATACGTAAATACCGGCAAAAGCGCCGAACCACACATGAGCGCCTGAGTCCTCCGATCCTCCAGCCCGCCGTGAGGCGAACCGGCCGAGGATCTCGGATGCTCCTGCTGAACCTGCCGGGCCATTTCCCGGTTCGGTCCCAGTCCGACGCTAGTCAACCGTTGCCGTCCCACTCCCTCATCGGGTTGCCAAGAACGTCAGGCCTTCTAACCGGACCACGTGCCGCCTGCCTGCTGCGACTCGCCTTTGGACTCCTGGTCCTTGCTGGCTTGTCGCTGCGTTCAGCAGCCCCGTTGTTTTGGTTATCGGCGCCTGCGCCTTAGAACTTGAGGGCAATTTGTCAAGACTTTCGATCCGGAGATAAGCAGGTCTTGCAACGCGTTGTTTGTCGTTTGACTTCGACCCGGACCTGTGTCCGGGTGTCGGTCTGGCGACGGACATGAAGGGGTTAACGGCCGCTGCACGGCGGGATTGAGGGGGAATGGCGGCGCTTTTCGTGCGCTCGATCACGGGGGTGGCGCCCTAAAGTGCCTTCCGGCGCGGCCGACAAGGCGCGGCGCCGCATCCACCCCCTTCGCCGGGACCGGTCTGGACAACGAGGCCGGACCCGATCGACGAGTTCCAACGACCATGGAGAGATCTATGCCCCTGCAATCGCAAACCGAGGCACGGTCCGCCGTGTCGATGATCGACGCGTCGATCGAGGAACAAGTTCACGGACGCATCCGTCCGGGCTCCAGCGAGGCCCGGCTGCTGCTGGCCCAGGCGCGCAATGCCGCTTATGCGCAGGCCGCGCAGGGCCGCATCGGCGACGGCGTCGCGCTGCTGTGCAACGCGCTGGAAATGGCGCCGATGAGCGTGGAGCTGCTCTCCGACGTCGGCGCGCTGCTGCTGGCCGCCGGCCAGTTGCGCGAAGCGGCGCTGTATGCGCATCGCGCCGTCGAGCTCTCGCCGCAGCATGCGCCGTCGCTCTACACGCTGGGCTTCGCGCTGTCCGGCCTGGGCGAGGTCAAGGCCGCCATCGAGGTGTTGTCCATCCTCAACGAAGGTCAGGCGCTGGACATGCTGCGCCGCGATTCCCCGGAACTGATGGCGATCGTCGACTCCGAACTGCTGCGCCTGCAGGCCGCCTGAGGCGCCCGCACTTTCCGCCCGCGGGGCAGCCTGACAGGCTGTCTCCGCCAGAAACCGCCGCCGAGCCCGTGTCCACGGGGCCTCGCGCGGCGGTTTCCATTTGCGGGCCTGTCAGCGTGTAGGAATCTGTCTGACACGGCGGTCGGCGGGCTTCGTAGCTCATCTATGCCAGCAACCTGATGTCGCGAAAAAGGGGGTTTCTTCAGAATTCATTCCATCGCAGCAACGCAACCGCCCAGGAGCCCCCACATGAACAGCGACCAGATCCTTGCCGAGATCCGCGAAGCCAACCTGTC
>NZ_VOSR01000594.1:0-1353 GCF_007997345.1 Mitsuaria sp. TWR114 | reverse complement strand
CAGCGCCTCGTACAGCTCGATCTTGTCGGGGTTCACCGCGATCACCAGGTGCCGGGTATCGAAGTACTCGGTGCAGTACTGGTGCATGAACTTCATCAGCGGGAACAGGATCGCGCCGCCGGTCTTGCGGAAGGCCGGCGCCACCGCCAGGGCCGAGATCTCGGCGATCTTGCCGCCCTTGGCCCGCACGCCCTCGAGGTCGAAGACGGACTGCAGCGGGAAGCCGAACACGCCCTCGCGCACCATCGAGATGGTGCCCACCACCACGCCGTCGTACTTGGCGCACAGCGTCGTCGTGGTCGGGAGGGCGTGATAGACCGTCACGCGCAGGCCGCTCGGGTCGGGTTTCATGAAGCCGCTGCCGACGTAGGCGTCGTGCAGGATGCGGAAGCAGGCATCGAGTTCCTCCTGCGTGTCCGCCACCTTGAGCTCCAGGCGCTCCGAGGGCGACGGGTCGCAATCCACCATGCGGCGGTAGATCGCGAAGCGCATCGGCTTCGGCAGCGAGGAGAAGATCCGCCGCAGCCCCTGGTGGAACCGCTTGCGAAGACTGGATCGTCGAATCTGGCTCATGACCGTCCCCTCCCCGGGTGCGGTGTCTCCGCCGCCTCTCGGCCCGCGCGGGCGTCCGACCTCGTGGTCGACCGCCTCAGCGGATCGCGGCCTGCAGCTTTCGCACCTCGGCTTGTTGCTCGAAATTCGGTCCCAGGTCCGCCAGGCGCTTGAGTTCCGCCTCGGCATCGCCCTTGTTGCCGCCGGCCACGTACAGCTGCGCCAGGCGCAGGCGGTACGCGGGCACCGACGGCGCCTGCTTCACGGCTTCCTTCTGCACCTCGACGGCCTTGGCGTTCTGGCCCTTGGCGGCGAGGGCCTCCGCCAGCGTGTCCATGTAAGGCGGCACGTTGGGGCGGAGCTTGTTCGCTTGCTCGGCAAATTTCAAGCCCTCGTCCGCCTTGCCGGCCCGCAGGCGCAGCCAGGCGATGTTGTTGGCCGCCGCCGCGTTCATCGGATTGGCGGCCAGCACCGCCTGATAGCGCTGCTCCGCCTCGGGATAGCGGCCGCTGTTGAGCGCCACGTCGCCCAGGTGGTACTGGAACAGCTCGTCGGTCTTGTACTTGGCCAGATAGGCGGCGGCGTAACGCTCGGCCTCGTCCTTGCGGCCGGACTCGATCAGCGTGCTGTGCAGCACGATCGCCAGCTCGGTGTTGGCGGTGGTGGCGCCGGCCTCGGCGGCCAGCTGGTCGGCCTTGCGGTAGGCGGTCACCGCGGCGGGGAAGTCGCGCCGGCTGCGCGCCACGTCGCCCTCGAGCTTCCAGCCCAGGCCGAACTTGGGCTGCGCCTGCTGCAGGCCCT
>NZ_VOSR01000593.1:0-9288 GCF_007997345.1 Mitsuaria sp. TWR114 | reverse complement strand
CCGCGCCATCGCCGCCTGCACCGACAAGCGCGCGATGTGCCGACCCGTCTCGGACACGCCGACGTGCTCGCCCGCCTCCTCGGGGGCCAGCACCTCGGCGCGCCGGCCGCGGGCGCGCTGCTCGTCGATCCAGGCGTTCTTCATGATCCTGAACATCCAGCTGTCCAGGCGCGTGCCGGGCTCGTACTGGTCCAAGGCCCGCAGCGCGCGCTCCACCGCCACCTGCACGAGGTCGTCCGCATCCTCGCGGTGATGCGTCAGGCTGCGGGCGAAGCGCCGCAGCCGGGGCAGCAGCGCGGCCAGGGCGGATTGCAACTCCAATATGCTCATGCGATGGGATGCCTGATGAATAGAACGACGGCGGCGCGGATTTTCTTCCGTGTGCCGGACGTTATCCGTCGATGAGCTTGAAATTCCTTCCGATCCTCTGCCTGGCCGCGGCCTTGATCACGGCGCTGCCCGCGTCGGCGCAGGTCCGTCTGCCCAATCTGCCCGGTGGTGGGCGCTTCCCCGGCGGCGAGCTGCTGCGCCGCACCGAGCCGCTGTTGCCCTCGACCAGCCAGCTGCTCGCGCCGGTCGATCCGCTGCGCTGGCGCGAGCGGCTCGCCGATCAGCTGCTTCGGCGCCATCCCGACCAGCTTCAGCGCAACGCGGCGGACGAACTGGTGTTCATCGACACCGGCAGCACCAACCTCGCGCTGGTCGAGTTCCTGCCCGAGGACGCCGGGCTGACCATCGCCACCAACGCGGTCGACGTGGCGGCGGCCGTGCTGCGCCGGCAGGACCTGCGGCTGCTGATGCTGGGCGGCGAGGTCGACCGCCACCTGGGCGGCTGCGTGGACGCGGCCGCGGTCGATGCGCTGTCCCGGATGCGCATCGACCGGTGCTTCGTCGGCGTCTGTTCGCTGTCGGTGGCGGACGGCGTCATGACGACGCAGTTCAGCGAGGCGGCGTTCAAGCGCACGCTGATCCAGAACAGCCGCCAGGTCGTGGCGCTGCTGACCAGCGACAAGGCACGTGCTTCCGCTCCGCATCACATCGCCGACTTCGCGATGCTCAGGACGGCAGTGATCGAGCAGGACCTCGATGCCGGCGTGGTGCGCGGCCTGCGCGAAGCCGCGGTCGACGTGATCGCCGTGGAGACCGCGGCATGAGCGCCGCGCCGCAGAGCTTCACGGGCGCCGAGCCCGTGGTCGAGAAACCCGAGCATCGCCTCGCCGTGCGCCTGGCCTTCCTGGTGGCGGGCTTCGGCGTCGCGTGCTGGGCGCCGCTGGTGCCTTTCGCGCGGCAGCGGCTGGGCGTCGATGAAGGCGCCCTCGGCGTGCTGCTGCTGTGCCTGGGCTTGGGCTCGGTCGTGGCGATGGTCGCGGCCGGCATGCTGAGCACGCGCTTCGGCACGCGGCTGGTGATCGTGTGCAGCGGCTTCGGCATGGCGGCGCTACTGCCCTTGCTGGCCTTCGCGGGCTCGCCCTGGACCCTGGGCCTGGCGCTGGCAGCCTTCGGCGCATGCCTGGGATCGCTCGACGTCGCGATGAACATCAACGCGCTGGAGGTCGAGCGCGCGGCGGGCAAGCCGCTGATGTCCGGATTCCATGGGCTCTACAGCGTGGGCGGCTTCATCGGCGCGGCCTTCATGACGCTGCTGCTGTCGATGGACTTCGAGCCGCTGCATGCGACGCTGCTGGGCGCCGCGCTGATGGCGCTGGCGGTCGTGGTGGCCTGGCCCTACGTGCTGGAGACGGCGCGCTCGTCCAGCGGTCCGCTGTTCGTGATGCCGCGCGGCCTCGTGTGGTTGATGGCGCTGCTCGCCGCGGTGACCTTCCTCGCGGAAGGCGCGGTGCTGGACTGGAGCGCGCTGCTGCTGACCGAGGCCAAGCTGGTCGCGCCGGCGCAGGGCGGCATCGGCTTCATGCTGTTCTCGATCGCGATGACGGCGGGACGGCTCACCGGCGACGCGGTGGTCGCGCGCCTGGGCGATCGGCGGACGCTGGTGGTGGGCGGCGTGGTCGCGGTGCTGGGCGTGGCCGCCTTGCTGCTCGCGCCGGTCCGCGCGGTGGCCTTCGCGGGCTTCGTGCTGATCGGCCTGGGCGCGTCCAACCTCGTGCCGGTGCTGTTCCGGCGCGCCGGCCAGCAGACCGTGATGCCCGCCGCGTTCGCCGTCTCGGCGGTGACGACGGCGGGTTATGCGGGCGTGCTGCTCGGGCCGGCGTTGATCGGCTTCCTCGCGGCGGGCGTCGGACTGTCGACCGCGTTCTGGCTGCTGGCTGCGCTGCTCGCGCTGGTGCCATTGAGCGCGGTGAAGGTCACGCGCTGAGCCCTCAGTAGCCGCCGCCCATCACGCCCTTGAGGTGGTCCACCAGCAGCCGCACGCCCTGCGGCGTGTGGCTGCTCCACGGATGGATGGCGTAGATCGCGTCGCCGAAGAAGCCGACGGCGCGCCAGTCCGGCAGCACCTCGACCAGACGGCCGTCGCGCATCGCGTCGCGGGCGCTGAAGTCCGGCAGCAGCGCGATGCCCAGCCCCGACAGCGCCGCGTCGCGCAGCACCTCGCTGTTGCTCGCGCGGAAGAGGCCTTGCACCGGCACGCGCAGGCGCTCGGGCGCCGGCGCGCTGGCGGCGCGCTCGAAGAACCATTGCGCTGGCCCCGGGCGCAGGTAGGGCAGGCAGTGATGCTGCGCCAGTTCCGCCGGATGCTGGGGCCGGCCCGCGCGCGCGAGGTAGGCCGGGCTGGCCGTCAGCAGCGCGCGCGACGGGCAGAGCTTGAACGCGACATGGGTGTCCGGCGGCGCGCTGGTGTGGCGGATCGCCAGGTCGAAGCCCTCCTGCGCCAGCGGCACCAGCCGGTCGGACAGGTCGAGCTCGATGCGCAGCTCCGGATACCGCTCGAAGAAGGCCGGAAGCGCGGGCGCCACATGCTGCCGCCCGAGCGCCACCGGCGCGGTCACGCGCAGCAGACCGCGCGGCGCGCCGGCGGACTCGCGGGCCTCGCCCAGGCTGCGGCTGAGCAGGGCCAGGCCGGGTTCGGCCTGCTCGACCAGGCGCGAGCCCGCTTCGCTCAGCCGCACCGAGCGCGTCGTGCGCTGCACCAGTTGCTGGTCCAGGTGGCGTTCCAGGTCGGCGATCCGCTGGCTCACCGCCGCCTTGGACAGGTTGAGCCGCTGCGCCGCCTTCGTGAAACTGCCCAGCCGCGCGACCGCGATCAGCGCCTGCAGCTGCGACCACAGCAGTTCGTCCCGCACTTCGGCACGGACGGGGGAGGGGGCGGGGGAGCGCGGGGTCATTTGTTCAGTCTATCGAACAATGTGATCGGCGATCTGGCCTAGGCGGGGCAGGGCGCGCTGCCTAGACTCATGGCGATCCCCCAAGAAGCAGGAGACCGCCATGAGCCAGAGCGCCCCCGTCGCCCCCGTCGCTTTCACCGACAACGCCGACATCACCCACTTCATTGCCGGCGAGCGCCGCCCGGCGAGCTCGGGACGCAGCCAGGCGGTCTTCAACCCGGCGACCGGCCAGGTGGCGCGGCAACTGCAGCTGGGCAGCGCGGCGGACGTCGATGCCGCCGTCGCCGCGGCGCAGGCCGCCTTCCCGGCCTGGGCCGACGCGCCGCCGCTGCGCCGGGCGCGGGTGATGTTCAAGTTCCTGGAGCTGCTGAACCAGCACCGCGACCGCCTCGCCGCGATGATCACCGCCGAGCACGGCAAGGTCTTCACCGACGCCCAGGGCGAGGTCTCGCGCGGCATCGATGTCGTCGAGTTCGCCTGCGGCGTGCCGCAGCTGCTCAAGGGCGACTTCACCGAGCAGGTCTCCACCGGCATCGACAACTGGACCACCCGCCAGCCGCTGGGCGTGGTCGCGGGCATCACGCCGTTCAACTTCCCCTTCATGGTCCCGATGTGGATGGCGCCGATCGCCATCGCCACCGGCAACGCCTTCATCCTCAAGCCCAGCGAGCGCGACCCGTCGCCCAGCCTGGCCATCGCCGAGCTGTTCCAGCAGGCCGGCCTGCCGGACGGCATCTTCCAGGTCGTGCAGGGCGACAAGCAGGTCGTCGACGCGCTGCTGCACCACCCCGACGTGCGCGCGCTCAGCTTCGTCGGCTCCACGCCGATCGCGCAGTACATCTACGAGACCGGCGCCCGCCACGGCAAGCGCGTGCAGGCGCTGGGCGGCGCGAAGAACCACATGGTCGTCATGCCCGACGCCGACATCGACCAGGCCGTCGACGCGCTGATCGGCGCGCCTACGGCTCGGCGGGCGAGCGCTGCATGGCGATCTCGGTGGCGGTGCTGGTCGGCGACGTCGCGGACCGCATCGTGCCCAAGCTGGCGGAGCGGGCGAAGGCGCTCAAGATCAAGAACGGCATGGCGCTGGACGCGAGATGGGACCGATCGTCACGCGCGAGGCGCGCGACCGCATCGAGGGCGCGATCGCCCACGGGGTCGAGGAAGGCGCGACGCTGGTCGTCGACGGCCGCGGCCATCAGGTGGAGGGCCTGCCGGACGGCTTCTTCACCGGCGGCACGCTGTTCGACCACGTGCGGCCGTCGATGCGCCTCTACAAGGAAGAGATCTTCGGCCCGGTGCTGGCCTGCGTGCGGGTCAAGGACTTCGGCGAGGCGCTGGAGCTGGTCAACGGGCATGAATTCGGCAACGGCGTCGCCTGCTTCACCAGCGATGGCAACGTGGCGCGCGAGTTCGCGCGTCGCGTGCAGGTCGGCATGGTCGGCATCAATGTGCCGATCCCCGTGCCGATGGCGTGGCATGGCTTCGGCGGCTGGAAGAAGAGCCTCTTCGGCGACATGCACGCCTATGGCGAGGAGGGCGTGCGCTTCTATACGAAGCAGAAGAGCGTCATGCAGCGCTGGCCGGCGAGCATCGCCAAGGGCGCCGAGTTCGTGATGCCCACCAGCAAGTAGACGGGTCGGGACTGCCATCGCCGCTGGGCCGGTGGTGAGCGCGCCGCCCGATCGGCTACGCTTGCCGGATGTTTCCGAGCGGCGATCCCTCCTCCGATCCGATGTCCCCGGCAGCCCTCGACGGCGTGCCGCTGAGCGAGCTGCTCGCGCGCGCCCGTCTGGCGCAGCAGCAGGCGCGCCTGGACGACGGCCTCGCGCTGGCCGATGCCGTCTGGCATCGCGCCGATGCCGAAGGCTTCATCAACGAGCAGGCCGAAGCCGGCAAGTTGCGCAGCTTCTTCCGCCTGCGCATGGGCGACCTGCCGGGCATGCTGGACGTCGGCGAGCGCGCGTTGCGACTGATGCGGCCGCTCGGCGCCAGTCCCGCCGCCTGCGAACTGCTGCGCTGGATGAGCCTGGCCGCCTGCGAGCTCGGCGCCTACGAGCAAGGTCTGGCCTGCGCGCATGAGGCGCTCAAGCTCGCCGGCGAGCTGGGCGACCTGCGGCTGCATGCCGTCGCGCTGAACGGCCTGGGCGCCTGCTTCGAGCGCATGGGCGACCCGTGGCAGGCCGAGCGCCTGATGAGCGAGGCGGCCGGCCTGCTGCGCACCAACCCCACGCCCTACGAGCGCGTGGTCACGCTGACCAACCTGTGCACCGTCGCGCTCGGCGCGTACCACCTGCAGCGCGACGGCGCCGCGCCCGAGCAGGCGCCCCGCACGCTCGAGCGCGCGCTGGAACTCGCCCGCGAGGCGCGCCCGCATTCGCTGCAACTCGGCGACCGCTACGGCATCGCGCTGACCGCCTCCAACTTCGGCGAGGTGCTGCTGCTGATGGGCCGCCTCGACGAAGCCGAGCCGCTGCTGACCGAGGCCCGCGACGACAGCCAGCGCGCCGGCTTCCGCCTGCTCGACTGGCGCCTGCGCTGCATGCTGGCCGAGCTGCAACTGGCGCGCGGCCAGTCCAGCGCCGCGTGGCAGCAGCTCCAGGCGCTGCATGAGGAGACGGTGGCCTTCGGCGCGGACGCCGGTGCCGATGTGGACGCCGCGGCGACGCCCGCCGCGCCTGCGCAGGTGCCGCTGTTCCTGAGCCTGCGTCTGCATCACGCCAGCTACCGCGCGGCCCGGGCGCTGGCGCTGCTGGGGCCATCGCTGTTCCACCTGGAGCAGGCGCGCACGCTGGAGCGCCGTCGCGCGGTCGGGCAGCTGATGGCGCAGTCGCAGTACTTCGTCTCGCGGATGGAAGCCGAATTCGCCAGCGGCGCGACGAGCGGCGACACGCGCGACACGGCCGAGTTCAAGGATCCGCTCACCGGTCTGGGCAACCGCCGCTGCCTGGAGGCCCGGTTGCCGCCGCTGCTGCGCGCGGCGGAGCAGGAAGCGCGGCCGCTGACGGTCGCGCTGATCGACGCCGACGGCCTGCGCAACATCAACGAGCGGCATGGTCACGAGACCGGCGACCGCGTGCTGCAGGAACTGGCGCAGCTGCTGCGCGAGAACACGCGCGGCTCCGACCTGCTGCTGCGCTGGAGCGGCGAGGAGTTCCTGGTCGTCTTCCCCGACACCGTGGCGGACCGCGCCTTCGAGGTCTGCGAGCGCATCCGCGCCAGCGTGTCGGTGCATCCCTGGCACCAGCTCGCGGCGGGCCTGGACGTGACCCTCAGCATGGGCCTGGCAAACGCGCCGCCCTATGCGACCGACCTGCTGATCGCGCGCGCCAACGCCGCGGTCGAGCGGGCCAAGCACCTGGGTCGCAACCGCGTCGCGCTGGCCTGAAGACCGCACACAGGGACAGGCTTTGCCTGTGGCGCCTCCGCGCCTGTTTCTACAATGAGAAGAGTTCTCATCTGGCCGGTAAACCGGCGCGGTTGAGCCTCGCGCCAGCCTGATTCCCACGCTCCACCGCACCGCGCGACGCCGGAGCCGGACCCGCAAGCCCATCCCCTCCACCTCCCTTCGGGGCCGGTGCGCCCGTGCGCGCCGGTGTGCGGGCTTGCGCCCGCCTGCTGCTGCTCTTTCCCATGTCGCGTTCTTCCCTGTCCCCCATCGCGGCCTCCGTCGCGCTGCTGATGTCCACCGGCCTGGCACTGGCCGAGTCCCACCCCCTGGCCGTCCGCGCCGCCGACGCGCCGGCGGCTGAACCCGCCGGGTCCACCGTCTCCGCGGACGCCGCCGTCGCGATCGCCCCCGACGCGGCGGAGCCGTCGTCCTCATCCGCGGCCGAAGACGGCCCGCGCGCCGGTCGCCGCAACGCGCTGGACCGCGTGACCATCAGCGCCGCGCGCAAGAAGCTCGAGGGCGCCAGCACGCGCCTGCCGCTGAGCGCGCGCGAGACGCCGCAGTCGATGAGCAGCATCGACGCGAGCCGGCTCGAGAACGAGACGCTGATCAGCATCAACGACGTGATGCAGAACATCACCGGCGTGAACGTGTCCTTCTACGACACGCAGCGCCCGCTGTACTTCGCGCGCGGATTCCAGATCACCGATTTCCAGATCGACGGCATTCCCACCTACAGCGGCAACACGCAGCAGGAGTTCGACACCGTCTTCTACTCGCGCATCGATGTCGTGCGCGGCGCCAACGGACTGACCACCGGCGCGGGCGTCCCGTCCGCGACCGTCAACATGATCCGCAAGCGGCCCGAGAAGGCCTTCTCCGCCTACGGCGGCCTGGTGATGGGCACCGACGACTTCCACCGCATCGAGGCCGACGTCAACACGCCGCTGACCCAGGACGGCCGCGTGCGCGCGCGCTTCATCGCGGCGGCGCAGGAGCGCGACGGCTTCCGCCAGCGCCACAGCGAGACCAAGACGGCCTTCATGGCCACCGTCGAGGCCGACCTGGGCGCCAGCACCACCGTCACGCTCGGCTACCAGGACCAGAACAACGTGCCGCAGGGCCCGATCTGGGGCACGATCCCGCGCTTTGCCTCGGACGGCTCGCTCGCGGGCCTGCCGCGCGAGACCAGCTTCTCGCCGTCCTGGACCCGCTGGTCGCGCCAGAACGGCACCTTCTACGCGCAGCTGGAGCAGAAGCTCGGCGACGACTGGACGCTCAAGGCCATCGCCAACCACAGCGAAGGCGACACCTTCCGGCTGGCCACCTACGCCAGCGGTTATCCGGACCCGGTCACCGGCGCCGGGCTGAAGCTGCTGGCGGCCGTCGGCAAGAGCTGGGAGCGCCGCGACAGCCTGGACGTCTACGCCGCGGGCACGCCGTCGCTGTTCGGCCGCAAGCATGACCTGGTGATCGGCGCCAACGGCGTGAAGACCACGACCGTCACGCCCACGCTCACCTCGGTGGCCGCCTGGAGCTACGCCATCCCCGACATCCGCAGCTGGGATGGCAGCGCGCCGGCGCCGACCTTCAGCGCCACCGGCGCCAAGCGCGTCGCCGAGACCGAGCAGAGCGGCCTCTTCGCGATGGGCCGATGGAAGCTGCTGGAGCCGCTGTCGCTGGTGACCGGCGCGCGGCTGAGCTACTGGAAGACCGCCACCGACGCCTTCAACACGGCGGGCACCTACACCGGCACGACCGGCGCCTACAAGGTCACCAACGAGGTCTCGCCATATGTGGGCATCGTCTACGACCTGAGCGATGCGCTGTCGCTCTATGCGAGCTACACCGATCTGTTCAAGCCGCAGAACTACAAGGACCGCAACGACAACCTGCTCTCGCCGATCCGCGGCAGCAACACCGAGTTCGGCATCAAGGGCGAGTTTCTCGACAAGCGCCTGGCGATGTCGGCCGCGGTCTTCGAGGCCAAGCAGGACAACTACGCGGTGCGCGACGTCGCGGTGCCGGAGGGCTCGCTGCCGGACGGCAGCTCCGCCTACGTCGGCGTGAACGGCACCCGCACGCGGGGCTTCGAAGTCGACGTCGCCGGCCAGATCGCGCCGGGCTGGACGCTGAGCGCCGGTTACGCCAACACGCGCATCACCCGCCACGCGCTGGACCTGATCTACGCGAACCTGCCGCGCCACACGCTGCAGCTGAGCACCAGCTACCGCTTCGGCGGCGCCTGGGAGCGGCTGAGCGTCGGCGGCGGCGTGAACTACCAGAGCACCGTCACCGGCTACGGCATCGCGCATCCGACCCTGGGCACGACCACCGTCACCCAGGGCGCCTATGCGCTGCTGAACCTGCATGCGACCTACCAGCTCAACGAGCGCTTCAGCCTGGGCCTGTCGATCCGCAATGCGCTCGACAAGACCTACTGGACCAACCTGGACTATCCCAACTACGGCGATCCGCGCAGCGTGATGCTGAGCGTGCGCGGCCGCTTCTGACGCGGGTCGCGATCGCGCCGCTCAGCGCACTGCTCAACGCGCCGGTTCCAGCTCCACCGCCTGCACGACGTTGCGGCCCTGCGCCTTGGCGCGGTAGAGCGCC
>NZ_VOSR01000592.1:0-2933 GCF_007997345.1 Mitsuaria sp. TWR114 | reverse complement strand
CGGGCTGGGTCGCCGCGCGATGGCCGGCAGCGCGCTGTACTGCACGGCCAAGGCCGGCATGGACAACCTCAGCCGCGCGATGGCGCTGGACGAGGAACACAAGGCCGCGCAGGGCGAGCGGGCGGCGCGTGTCGTGTCGCTGGCGCCGGGCATCATCGACACCGACATGCAGGCGCAGCTGCGCGGCGGCGATGCGTCGAAGTTCCCGGACCGCGACCGCTTCGCCGCGTTCAAGGCCGAGGGCCAGCTCGTCAGCGCCGAGGACACCGCGACGCGCGTGCTGCGTTTCCTGGCGCGCGACGATTTCGGCCAGCAGGTGCTCGCCGACGTGCGCGACGCCTGAGCGTCGTTCAGCCGACCAGGTTCGCCAGCGTCAGCAGCGCCAGCAGCATCATCCACAGCACCACCGAGCGCCAGACCAGGCCGACGACGCTCTGCAGGTGGCCCAGCTGCGGCGGCACGCCGCCGGTCGAGCCCTCGGCGCGGGTGGCGTCCATGTCGCCGCCGGACTCGAAGGTCTTGCTGCGGTCGGGGGTCACGCCCGGCGCGGCGCTGCCGCCCAGCTGCACGCCGACGGCGCCGGCCGCGGAGGCCAGGATGATGCCCTCGTTGTCATGCGCCCAGAGCGCCGCGTCGCGACGCCAGGCGTTCACCGCCTCTTCGAAGTTGCCGACGATGGCGAAGCCGGTCGCCGTCAGGCGCGCCGGGATGTGGTCGATCATGCCGAACAGCTTGCGCGACAGCGCCATCAGGCGCTCGTTGGTCGGCGCGTCCAGCGTGCGGCTCTTGAAGGCCCAGTAGCGGCCGGCGAATTCGGCCATCCGGTACAGCACCGCGCCGGCCGGCCCCAGGCCCAGCGTCGAGAACAGCACGAACCAGAAGAAGACACCGAAGACATGCCGGTGCGCCGCCAGCAGCGAGTGCTCCAGCACATGCCGCAGCAGCTCGGTGCGCGGCAGCTCGCTGGCGTCCAGGTGGCGCCACTCGGCCAGCAGGCGACGGGCCTCGAGCTCGTCACCGCGCTCGAGCGCGTCGCGGATGTCGGTGAAGTAGTGGCTGAACTGGCGGAAGCCCAGCGTCAGGTAGAGCACCAGCACGTCCAGCGCCAGCGACAGCAGCAGGCTGTAGGGGCGCACCAGCGCGTAGATCGCGCCGACCAGCAGCGCCGGGCCGACGACGGTGATCGTCCACACGACGGCCGCGTGATGCGACCGTCCCGCGTCGAAGTTGCGCCCGGTCCAGCGCACCCAGGCGATCATGCCCTGGTGGACCGGGTTCCCGTGCGGCAGAGGCTTGAGCTGCTCGCACACCAGCGCCAGCAAGACCGCGAAGAAGTTCATGGCCCGGGATGATAGCGGGCGTCAAACCTGCAGGAAGCGGTAGAGATTGCGCAACATCGCCGCCGTCGCGCCCCAGATGAAGAACTCCTTCGGACTGGCCGCGGTGAGGGCGACGTCGGGGTCCGCGTTCGAGACCGCAAGACCTGGCCCCGTCCACGGCATGGAGAGGAACTGGCGTCGTCCCATCAGCGGGCCGTCCGTGCCGGGGACCTCGTACTCGAAGCTGTGGCGCTGGTGGTGGGCCGGGTCCATCAGGAAGGCCAGCGGCACCTCGAAGGCCTCGGCGCCAGGTGGGCGCGATGCACCGGATCGAACGACCCGCCGAACCATCCGACCTGTCGCGCGCGGTTCGAATGGCTGCTGCTCACTCGGGACCCTTCAGAACCAGAGGTGCGTCGGCACCTCGTCGGCCCAGTCGCGCGGGCGGAGGAAGTCGGTGTAGAGCCGGGCCTCGGGCGAGCCGTCCTCGGGCTCGGCGCGGCCGCCGGGGAAGCTCACCTGGCCGGCGTGGTCGCGCAGGTGCGCGGTGCGCTGCGTCAGCAGCACCTGCAGGCCGGATGCCCGCTGGACCAGCGGCACCAGCACCGCCGCCTGGGTCGTGATGCGGCCGGGGAAGATGCCGCCGTCGCCGGGAATCTCCGGATCGATGTCGGGCGGGTGAAGGAAGCGCTGGCGCAGCCAGGCGGGGGTCAGGCGCTCCGGCGGAACGGCCGGCAGGTGGGCATCGGTGCCGGCGACGGGAACGACGCGGGGATCCTTGATGGCGGGACGGCTGGGGGAAGGCGTCGACATGCGGCGGGATCGTCCGGTGAGCCGGACTTGTTCGTGGGCGCCCGGGGCGCGAAGCCCCGATTGGACGCCAGAAACGACAAAGCCGCTCCGGGCAGGGCCTTGGAGCGGCTTTGAGGGGGCGTGCGCCGAAGGATTATTCGGCTGCCTTGAAGGACAGCTTTTCCTTGATGCGCGCCGACTTGCCCGAACGCTCACGCAGGTAGTACAGCTTGGCGCGACGGACGTCGCCGCGGCGCTTCACCTCGATCGAGGCGATCAGGGGGCTGTACAGCTGGAAGGTACGCTCCACGCCTTCGCCGCTCGAGATCTTGCGGACGATGAAGTTGGAGTTCAGACCGCGGTTGCGGCGGGCGATGACCACGCCTTCGTAGGCCTGCACGCGCTTGCGGGTGCCTTCGACGACGTTCACGTTGACGATCACGGTGTCGCCGGGGGCGAACGCGGGGATGGTCTTGTTCAGGCGAGCAATTTCTTCTTGCTCGAGGGTCTGGATCAGATTCACGAGGATCTCCTGGTGATCGTGCCGGCGCGAATCAGGATGATTCCAGGACTGGCCGCCATCGAAAGACTTCTTCGGCGCCGCCCGCGTGGGGATTCAACCAACAGCACCCTGGACCCTGGTTTCCCTTTGGTCCTGTACTGCCCTTGCCCCATCAGCCCGGTAGAGGATCGGCAAAACCGGCGATTATAGACGTGGACGGGCGACCGTCAAACTTTGTGCGGCCTGACAGCCGTCCCACCGGCGAGCGAGGCGAGGAATTTCTCGTCCTTCTTGTCGAGCCGGCCGTCGCGGCGCGCGGC
>NZ_VOSR01000591.1:0-12395 GCF_007997345.1 Mitsuaria sp. TWR114 | reverse complement strand
CCACGGCCACGGCCACGGCCACGGCCACGGGCATGAGCATGGAGAGACCCACGAGCACGCGCACGCGGCGCCCCACGGTCATGACGACCTGAACCTCCGCGCCGCCTATCTGCATGTGCTGGCCGACGCGGCGACCTCGGTGCTGGCCATCGTGGCCCTGCTGGGCGGGCGGTTCTGGGGGGCCGATTGGCTGGATCCGGCGATGGGCATCGCCGGCGCGGCGCTGGTGGCGGTCTGGGCGCGCGGGCTGCTGCGCGACACCGGCCGCGTGCTGCTGGACGCCGAGATGGACGCGCCGGTCGTCGACGAGGTCCGCGAGGTCATCGCCGCCGCCCCATGGCCGGCGGCGATCGCCGACCTGCATGTGTGGCGCGTGGGCCGGGCCCAGTACGCCTGCATCGTGTCGCTGGTCACCGACCATCCCGAGGCACGGCCCGATGAGGTCCGCCGGTTGCTGTCGGTGCATGAGGAACTTGTTCACGTGACCGTCGAGATCAACCGGCCCGCGGGCGCGACTGTCTGATCCGCGCCGCGGCGCCGGGTCGACCGGCACCGGCACGCCGCCACAATCGCGGCCCATGAAAATCAACTACCTCCTCGCCGCCATCCTGGTCAGCAGCCTGATCGGTGCCTTCGTGGCCAATCGCTCGGTGAAGACCGCCTGCGCCGTCGTGTCCGGCGGCATCGCGCTGTATGCGCTGCTGCGACAGGTGATCTGAGCCACCGGGATGTTCAGATCGATCACCTCGAAATGATCGATCTGATCCTGCGCCGGCCTGTCGTCGCGCGTGTCGCCTCCCCCGTGACCGCTCGACCGCCCCCCCACCGCCTTTCGTCCTGCTCCCGCTCGCATCCCTCCATGTCCACCCTATGGTGGGATGGCACTTGCGCCGGCCCCCGCCGATAGTGGGGGTTCGACAGGAGAGGACCATGCGACAACGATTCGCGCCCCCGACCGGCGACGCCGGTCACCCCCTCGGTTCGGTCATGCAGCACATCCTGCGCCAGACCGAACTGCTGCTGCAGCGGCGCATCCCGTTCAGCCCGTCCGGCTGGCCCATCGAGGACACGCCCGCGCTGGAAGGCCTGGAGGTCAGCGAGTCCAGCTGGGATGAGTGGACCGAGGCGCTCGAGCTCCAGCGTCGCCCCTGACCGCCCTCTGCGTTCCCTTCCCCCCTTCATGGCCGCCCGCACGCGCCTCGCGCGCCGAGGGCGTTGATCGCCCGCACGACGCCGCTTCCGCGCGAACTTGAGCGGAGGGAACGGGGTCGACGCCGCCCAGTTCCTGGCCTCGGTGACGCAGTTCACCGAGCTCGCGGCGACCGCTGAGTTCCTCGCGCTCATCCGCGCATGCCGCCCGACGGCCGCGGCGAAGAATCCGTTCACCCCAACGAACGAGAGCGCTTCGCCATGCACGTCAAGTCCTCCGCTTCTCCGTCGCCGGCCGTCCGGGCCGGCGCGCCGGCGCCTTCGGGACCGGCCAAGGGCGCCAAGTCGGGCGCAGCCGATTTCTCCAAGGCGCTGAACGAGGCCAAGGCGGCCGCCCCCGGTCCGGCCGCGACCGCGCCCGTCGCATCGCCTTTCGCGTCGGCCGTCGCGAGCGCGGCCAACGCTGCAGCCACCACCGCGGCGCCCGCTTCGTCAACGGCCGCTTCGCCGACGCCCGCCTCGCCGGTGCTGAGCACCTTCTCGCTGGACACGGCCGCGCTGGCCGCGCGGCCTTGAACCCCGGGAGACCGCCTTGAGCAGCGTGCCCTTCCTGTCCGGCCTGGCCAGCCTCGCCACCTCGTCCGACGGTCCCTCCGCCGAGGCCAGCCGCGCCACCTCGTCCGGCGCGTCGTCGGGCCCGTCCCGCGGCGGTCCGGGCCTGACGCTGGGTCCGGTGCTCGGCGTCACCGCCACCATCAGCGCCCAGGGCCTGCAGGCGCTGGCCGATCACACGCTGGACGCGGTCGAGACCGCCGCCAACACGGTGACCGACACCGTCGGCGATGTCGCCGGCACCGTGGGCCAGGTGCTGGGCAACGTGGTCGCCTACGGCGTGATGGCCGCGCTGGGCGGCGGCGCCGTGCTCGACGAGCTGGTGTGAGGCCCGCCGCCATGCGCCCGTCCTTCGTCCGGCCGCTCGCCGCCGTCGTCATGGCCCACGCCGCGGCGATGGCGCTCGGCGGCTGCGCCGTGCTGAGCCCGGTCCCCGCCTGGGAACTGGTGAAGGGCGCCAGCGCGGCCACCTCGACCGCGCTGGCGACTGCCGCGCCGGCCCGGGCGAGCAACACCGTGCATCACGGCGATGCGCCGGTGCGCGCGGTGTGCATCGAATTCAACCGCAACGCGCCGCTGGAGGACCTGGTCCCGGCGCTGCAGGTGGAGCTCAAGGGGCAGGGCGTCGACAGCCGCGTCTACGAGCCCGGCACCGGCCTGCAGCAATGCGGCGTCTGGCTGCGCTACGTCGCCACCATCGAATGGGGCGTGCCGCCGATGGCCAGCGGCTACCGCGCCAACCTGAGCGCCGCGTCGCTGAGCCTGCATCGGTCGGACGGCACGCTGCTGTCCACCAGCAGCTACGTCGCGGACGAGAACTTCGGCCTGGCCCGATGGGCCGGGACACGCAACAAGATCGCGCCGGTCGTGAAGGCGCTGGTCACCGGCTTCCAGAGCTGAGGGAGAGGGATGTGATCTCGAGCAAGCAATCTCGCCACCGCACGCGCGCGGCCTGCCGCGCCGCCGCGCTGACGGTCGCCGCCGGCGCGCTCGCGGCGCTGGGCGGCTGCGCCGGTGCGCCGCCCACGGTGCCCGGGCCGATGCTGGTCGCGCCGCCGCAGGCGCCGATGTACATCGAGCGGCCCAGCAACGGCGCGATCTACCAGCCCGGCATGTCGCCCACCTCGCTGTTCTCGGGCGAGAAGCGGCCCAGCGCGATCGGCGACACGCTGAAGGTGGACATCCAGGAGACGCTCAAGGCCACGCAGAAGCAGACCACCGACACCAGCCGCGACAACCGGCTCGCGGTGCGCGGGCCGGGCGGCCAGAGCAAGGTCGGCGCGGTGGAGCGGCTGCTCAACATCGACGCGACCGCCTCGGGCAGCGATGCCTTCAAGGGCTCGGGCACGACGGAGACCGACAACAGCTTCGTCACGCAGGTGGCGGTGAGCGTGATCAACGTGCTGCCCAACGGCAACCTGCTGGTGGCGGGCGAGCGCAACGTGGGCCTGAACAAGGGCGTCAACACGCTGCGCTTCTCCGGCATCGTCAATCCGCGCGACATCCGCCCGGGCAACGTGGTGGCTTCGCGCGACGTGGTGAACGCCAGCCTGGAGAGCGTCGCGCAGGGGGATGTGTCCGAGGCCTCGTCGCGCAGCTGGCTGCAGCGCGTCCTGGCGCGGAGCCTGTCCATCTGGTGACCGGCGCGCGGTCAACCGGCAAACCGGGCCGACCTCACCGGCCTTATCGACCGATCGGCGGGGACGGTCCGCTTCTATAACCCACGGTTCGCCGTCAGGCCTTCGCAGACCTTCCGCATGCAGCGCGGAGGGCGGAGCCTGGCCCGGTGGATCCCATCCAGCATGAGCATGAACACGAAGGCGACGCAGGTGCCGCACAACGGCGAGACGGACAACCCCGACGACTGGCTGGCCGACGGCCAGGTGCGGACCTATCGACGCGGCCAGAAGATCATCGAGGCCGGCAGCCCGCTGGCCGAATGGATCGCGATCAGCGGCGGTGCCGCCTTCCTCGCGGCCAAGGTCGCGGCCGACACCCGCGTGGCGGTGGCGGCGCTGTGGCTGGGCGACGTCATCGGGGCGGATTCGCCGCTGGGCCAGCTGGCGGCGCGCTACGACGTGACGGCGCTGGTCGACGTCACCACCATCCACATCCCGCTGCCGCGGATGAAGGACACCCACGCCCCGCAACGCGACGCGGCCACCGGCGAGCTGTACGCGGCGACCGCGTCGCGGCTGCAGGACCAGATCACGATGCGACTGGCCGGCAACGGCTTCCAGCGCCTGATCAGCGTGCTGGCCACGCTGGCGGCGGCGCTCAGCAGCTCGCAGCGCGGCGGCGCGGCCAGCAACAGCCTGGCGCTGCCGGTGTCGCAGGCCTGCATCGGGCAGCTGTCGGGCCTGTCGCGCCGGCAGACCTGGATCTACCTGGGCCAGCTCGCCGAACGCGGCTGGAGCCGGACCTCGCGCACGAAGGTGACGCTCGAGGGCCTGAACGCCTGGCTCAGCCTGATGAGCGAAGTGGAGTCGCGCGGGCTGGACTGCATCGGCACCGTCGACCAGTGCGACATGACGCTGTCGCGCCTGGCCAGCGCGCGCACGGCGTTGAAGTAGCGCGGCGGGAGGCCGGCGGGAGCGGTCGGCGGGAGGGACGCTCGGCAGCCGTCGGCTCAGGCCGCGCCGAAGCGGATCTCCGCCGCCGGCTTCGCGCTCATCGCGGGACCGAAGCTGTTGAGGTTTCGCAGGATCAGCGTGTGGTGCTCGATGATCTGCGGCGCGGTCAGCGCACCGTTGGCGATCGTCGTGTGACCGTCCTCGACCAGCGTGACGTCGTAGCCCGCGCTGAGCGCGCGGCGCGTCGAGGTGTCGACGCAGAAGTCGCTCTGCGCGCCGCACACGACCAGGTGGGTCACGCCCAGGCCCTTCAACACTGCGTCCAGCTCGGTCCGGTGGAATGAGTCGGGCGAGGTCTTGCGCACCCGGGGATCCTGCGGCCGCGCCTGCAGCCGGTCGTCGAGCTGCCAACCCTCGCTGCCATGGCGCAGCGGTTCCCAGCCGTCCTCCTCATGCTGCACGAAGACGACCGGCGTGCCGGTCTCGCGCGCCTGCGCGATCAGGCCGTTGACGCGGCCGATCACCGCGTCCACGTCGTGGCAGGCGTACTCGCCCACGCACAGCGCGCGTTGCAGGTCGATGATGAGCAGGGCAGTGGTCATGACGGTCGCCGGGCAGGGGAGAAGCCGGCGAGCATACGCCGCTCCAGCCGCTCCCGCCGCCTCAGAACTTGTAGGTCAGCACCACCCGCAGCGCGCGGTTGTCGCCGCGGGCGGTATTGGGCTTGTCGAGGTTGAGGTTGTCGCCGCCCAGGCGGTTCGTCGGCTGGCCCGCGGGCGGGGCGATGCCAACCCAGTCGTCGAAGCCGGCGTAGTTGTCGGCGCCGAAGACGTTCAGCACATCGAGCCGCAGCGCCACCTGGTGCAGGCCGTACTTGAAGGCCTTGCCGAGGCTGATGTCGACCTGACGGTAGCTCGGCGCATCGCCGCGCATCAGGAAGCACTGCGCGGTGCCGGCAAGGCAGTTGGTCAGCCGCCGCGGGAAGCCGCTCGCGTAGGTGCCCTTGGCCGAGAAGCTCAGGCCCCAGGGCAGCAGCTTGTCGGTCATGAACGCGCCGACCAGCCGATGCCTGTCGACCAGCGTGCTGGGATTCCAGCCGCGCCCCGCGCGTCCGTAGGTCCAGTCGAAGGTGTCGTTGCTCCACTGCAGGTTGGTGGTCCTGGCATCGCTGTAGGTGTAGGCCAGCGTCGCCGTCCAGCCCGAGGCCGCGCTGTAGGGCCGGTCCACCTTCACGAAGACCGAGTCGGTGCGCGTGCGGCCGATCGAGTCGCCCAGCACCAGTTGGCCGAAGCCATCGGGACCGCCCCACAGCGGATCGAGCGCCGACTGCTGCGCGAAGCCGCCGTTGGCGTCGCGGTTGCCGCTGAACCAGACGAACTGGTGCTTCGCCTCGATGCGGCTCAGCGCGATCTCGCCGTTCCAGGTCGGCGACAGCGCCTGCCGCACGCCGATGCTGAATTGGTCCGCGTAGGGCATCTTCAGGTCGTTGCGGATCAACCAGATCTCGCCGCCCGGGGCCTGGTTCTTCTGCAGCTCGTCGAGCGCGTGGTTGGCCATCGTGCGGTCGTAGCTGCGCCCGTAGCCGCCGAAGACCACCGTGTTGCGGTCGTTGAAGACGTCGTAGGAGAAACCCAGCCGCGGCGCGATCGCCTGCTTGAAGGCCTTGCGGGAGTTGCCGCTGCTGAGGTAGCGCGACACGTCGATGCCGCCCTTGGCCAGCGACTGCGCGTAGCTCTGCCCCGCCGGCGGCGCGATGCCGAAGCGCGGCACGTCCGCCGCCAGCAGCGCCGCGACGCGGTCGGCCGGCGTCGCATAGGCGTTGTTCAGCATGTTGTCCTCGTAGTCCCAGCGGACGCCGAGGTTGAGCTCGAGCTGGCGCGTCACGCTCCAGTCGTCCTGCAGGTAGAGGCCCCACTGCCGGTTGTTGAAGCGGGCCTGCGCCGGCGCGGTGGCGCGGCGGATGTTGCACTGGTCGCTGCTGCTGCCGTTGTTGGAGACGTTGGTGCCGGTGCAGTTGGTGCCGTCCCAATAGGGCAGGCCGGTGGCGGTGTCGATCAGCACGTCGACCGCGTCGACCGAATTCGCCGTGCCGCTGAGGTCGTAGCGCATCGCCTTGAGCTTCACGCCGCCCTTGATCACGTGCCCGTCGAAGCCGGTGTAGGTGAGTTCCTCCGACACGAAGACGCCGCGCTGCTGGCGCCGCTGCGCATCCGGCGATCCGCCATCCAGGATCACGTCCTGCGAGGTCGTCAGCACCTGCGGCGACGCGGTCGACACCTTGTAGCGCACCAGCGCCGCGTCCGCGGCCGACCTGGGATTCCAGAGGTAGTCCTCGTAGCCCAGGCGCGCCTCGCTGAGCCAGTCGCCGCGCGACCACTCGTGCTTCAGGTCGACCCGCGTCTCGTCATTGCGGCGCTCCTTGTCGTTGCCGGGCAGCGAGAGGTTGCGGTCCTCGGCGATGCGATCGGTCTCGCGGCGAAGGCGCGCGCTCAAGGTGAGCTTGTGCTCGTCGTTGATCTGCGCGTCGAGCTTGCCGAAGAGCAGGTCCTCGTGGAACGGGTCGACCTGGCTGCCGCGGCGCGCGCGCAGCGTGGGCACGATGCCGGCCTCGGGCAGCTTCTCGAAGTTCTGCCCGGCGATCTGGCGCGAGTCCTCGATGCGCTTGCCGTCGTAGGCGAGGAAGAAATGCAGCTTGTCCTTGACGATCGGGCCGCCGATGCTGCCGCCGTACTCGTACTTCTGCGACGACGGGCGCGGCACGCCTTGCGATTCGCGTTCCTTCTCCAGCGCATTCATCGAGCGCCAGTTGGTGCCGGTGCGATCGGCGTAGACCTCGCCGTGGAATTCATTCGTGCCGGACTTCGTCACGGCGGTGATCGCGGCGCTGCTGACCTGGTCGAACTCGGCCTTGTAGTTCTGCGTCAGCACCTTGTATTCGGAGATCGCCGACTGCGGGAACGGATTGCCGCGGGTGTCGGACTGGCCGCTGACGCCGCCGCGCAGGATGTTGTTCTTCTGGCCCACGCCGTCGATGAAGACGTTGAGGTGGTCGAAGTCCTGCGCGCCCGACTGCACCCGGCTCAAGCCGCCCGCATCGGTCGAGAAGGCCACGCCCGGCGCGAGGTCCGCGGCGCTGAGGAAGTTGCGGGTGCCTTGCGGCAGCGCCTCGATCATGCGCTGCGAGACGACGGTCCCCAGCTGCGAATCCTTCACGCCCTGGCGTGTCGCATTGCCTTGCACGGTGACGCGGCCCAACTGCACCGCATCGGCCGCGCCGGGCGCCGCCGGCGCATCGCCCAGGTCCAGCGCCGCGCTCTCGCCGACGGACAGCGTGATGCGCTCGCAGACCAGCAGCGGCGCGCCTTCCGGCACGCCGAGCAGCCGCGCTTCCTCCGCGTCGGCGCTGGCGGCGAACAGGTTCTCCACCGCTTCCACCGGCGCAAAGCCGGCGCGTTCCATCAGCAGCTGGTACAGCGAGCGGGCACGTTCCACCTCCTGCAGCTCGAGCTTCACGCCCGGCGGCAGCGGGAAGTAGGCGTCGTGCAGGCCGACCGGCACGCCGTTGGTCAGGCGCACGCGCCGCACGCGGGTGAGCGGGTGGCCGGACTCGAGCTGCAGCAGCTGGGCGATGGCCATGGTGGCCGGGCTGAACTCGAGGTTGAGGATGCGCTGGCTGGGCAGGCCGCCGCGCTGGCGCGTGTCCTCGGAGAAGCCGTCGATGTAGCGCGACATGCGGCGCACCAGCGCCGGCGCGACGAAGGTGCCGCGGCCGTGGTCGCTGTAGACCAGTCCGTGGTCCTCCAGCAGCCGCACCGCCTTGCGGATGGTGTCGCGGCTGACCTGGTGCTGCTCGGTGAGCTCGCGCTCGGAGGGCAGGGCCTCGTTGTCGGCGAGGCGCCCGTCGTCGATGGCGGCGCGCAGCGCGTCGGCGACCTGGCGGTAGCGGGGAGGGGGCGCGGAGGCCTCGGCGGGTCGTTTGCTCATGTCCGGCAATGCTCTCATGGTACGTACCAGATGGTCAACAGGGTTGCTCCCAGTCCGCATCGCATGGCCGTTTTACGAGGCTGTGACAGCTGTTGCTTCCGAAGGAAAACCCGAAGTTCTGCGGAAAACATGCTGTGACCAGATTGACGTGGTACGTACCAGTGGATGATCATCCGGCCCGATCCGCGCAGTACCCCTCCACCCCGTTCCCGGTCCTTCCGCTGAAAGCTCCTCCACCATGCGCTCTCTCGCCCGCCTTCCGTTCGCACCGCTGCCCCTGGCGGCCCTGCTCGTCGCCGCCCACGCCCCGGTCCTGGCCCAAGAGGCCTCCGCGCCGGCCCGGCCCGCCAGCGAAGCCGCCGGCGATACCGCGCCTTCGATCGCGCCTTCGCCCGCGCCGGTGCCCGCCCGCTCGCAGTCGCTGGGCCAGGTGACGGTGACCGGCGAGTCCATCGGCCTGCGCCAGTCGCGCGCCAACGTGAAGATCACCGCGGCCGACCTGGAGCACTACCCGACCGGCGTCTCGGCCGACAAGCTGCTGGAGCGCGTGTCCGGCATCCAGGTCGGCTCGTCCAACGCCTTCGGCGGCGACGGCTTCGAGAGCACGATCAGCATGCGCGGCTTCGGCAAGGACAGCATCGGCTTCTCGATCGACGGCATCCCCAACGGCCGCACGACGCTGGGCGGCGGCTCGGTGCCCACGCGCTTCTTCGACAGCAGCAACCTGGCGGCGATCGATGTGTCGCAGTCGGCCGGCATCGTCGGCGCGCCGTCCCACCAGGCGCTGGCCGGCCACATCGATTACCTGACCCAGGATCCCGGCCGTGCCTTCGGCCTGCGCGTGGAAGCCGCCGCGGGCAGCGCCGAGCTCGGCCGGCTCTATGCCCGCGTGGACAGCGGCGAACTGGCGCCCGGACTCACCGCCTACCTGAGCGTGTCTCGGCAGCAGTGGCAGGTCTCCTACGTCGACGATCCCTCCGGCCACGACACCCGCGACCATGCCGACCTGAAGCTGGCCTGGCGCCTGGGCCAGGACACCACGCTGAAGCTCTACTCCAGCTTCAACGAGCGCAAAGAGACGAGCGCCAGCAACATCGTCACGCTCAGGCAGTTCCAGACCGATCCCAAGCAGGACGGCTACACCGACCACTGGACCGGCGTGCCCGGCGTCGACCGCAACTACCGCGGCCTCAAGGGCAACCCGCGCGAGGACCGGCTGAGCTACCTCAGCCTGAACACCACGCTGGGCGGCTTGAAGGTCTCGGCCAAGGCCTATCACCACGGGCAGGACGGGACCGGCAAGGAGACGGGCCTGGGCAACGGCGGCTATCCGGGGCTCGATGGCTCGGCCCGCAGCCTGTACTTCCGCGCCAACGACTACGACCTGTCGCGCAACGGCGCCTTGGTGGAAGTGGGCGCGCGGCATGGCGACCTGCTCGACTGGCGCGCCGGCGCCTGGTACGAGAGCTACGAGCGCGGTCAGGTGCGGCGCTGGTATCCGGTCCTCGACGAGGCCGCCGGGCCGGCCCTTGCCGACACGCCGGTCGCGATCAGCGAGGACAAGCACTGGAAGAACCGCTCCACCATGGTCTACCTGGCCAACCGCAGCAGCCTGCTGGAAGGCGGGCTCAAGCTGGACTACGGCGTCACCTACCTCGACAACCGGGTCGACTACCGCGCGCCGATCCAGGACTCGCGCACCGGCAAGCTGGATTTCGTCAACCAGGCGCGGGTGAACTCCGGCGTGCTGCCCAAGCTGGGCGCGCTGGTGCCGCTGGGCGCGAACACCGAGCTGTTCGCGGGTTACGCCAAGAACGCGGCCACGATGACCGACGCGACGCTCGAGGGCGGCGCGGCCACCACGATGGCGGCGGCGCTGCGGCCGCAGGACATGGACACCGCCAAGGCCTTCGACCTGGGCCTGCGCCACAAGGGCGACGGCTACGCGCTGAGCGTGCAGGGTTTTTCGATCCGCTCGAAGGAGACGGTCGCCGCGGACATCGCCGGCACGCTGCAGTCGGAGAACGTGGACCAGGGCCGCCGCATCGATGGCATCGAACTCAGCGCCAATGCCCGCGTGGGCGCGGCCTGGCGCCTGTATGGCGCCTTCACCTACCAGAAGGCGCGCTACGCGCTGGGCGACGTCGATGCGCAGGGTTATCCGGCCAAGGGCTTCATCCGCGACGGCGCGGACCTGGTCGGCATCGCGCCGCGCAACCTGTTCCTGGAAGCGACCTGGCGGCCGGGCGATGCCTGGCGGCTCGGGGTCAATCTCCGTCACGTGTCCAGCCAGGCCGGCTACTACGCGAATCCGCGGGTGGCGAACAGCGGCGTCGACGAGCGCATGCCGGCGTACACGCTGCTCGGCGCGAGTGGGTCGTACCAGTGGGATCACCTGACCCTCGGCCTGAACCTGGAGAACATCACCAACAAGCACTACCTCTCCGGCGTCGCGCCCGAGCTGATGACGAGCCCCTCCAGCATCGGGCGCTACTTCATCGGCGCGCCGCGCACGGTGGTGCTGTGGGTGAGGATGGAGCTGTGAAGCGCTCCCCGGTGACCCGCCCCGGCGGCGCGGCGATCCTCGTCGGGGCCGTGACCGCGGTCGCGCTCCTGCTGGGCGGCTGCGCGCCGGTGACCTCGACGGTGGACGCGCGTGCGGCGGCACGCGTTGCGGTGGACGCGGCGACGGGTGCGGCGGCAGAAGCGTCGGCAGGTGCGCCGGGGACGGTGGCCTGGGCGCAGCCGCCCATGCGCCTGCGGCTCATCGGCGAGACCGTCATTCCGCGCGTGGCGACCGATCCGCTGCTGCGCCATCTCGGCGGCATCTCCGGCCTCGACTACGACCCCGTCGAGGACACCTGGTACCTGCTCAGCGACGACCGGTCGGAGCACGCCCCCGCGCGCTTCTACACCGCCAGGATCCGCTGGAACGCGCAGGGCCTGGAGGAGCTGCGCGTGACCGGCCTCACCCCGTTGTTGCAGCGGGACGGCCAGCCCTATCCGAATGTCCGCGCGCCGACGCGGCCCGGCGAGCCGCCGCCCGACAGCCCCGATCCCGAGGCCTTGCGGCTGGACCCGCGGACCGGGCGCCTGCTCTGGTCCAGCGAGGGCGACCGCCCGCGCGGCCTGCAGCCCTTCATCCGCTGGTCGGAGCGGGACGGCCGCTTCGCCGGCGAGCTGCCGCTGCCCGAGCGCCTGCGCGTGCATCCCGACGAGCCGCGCGGGGCCCGGGACAACCTCAGCCTGGAAGGCCTGGCGCTGGCCGAGGATGGCTCCGTGTGGGCCAGCATGGAGGCGCCGTTGATCGAGGACGGCGAGCCGCCGACACGCGAGGCGGGCGCGTTGACCCGCTTCACCCACCTGGACCGGCAGGGCCGGGTGCTGGGGCAGTACGCCTATCCGGTCGAGCCGGTCCCCGAGGCGCCGACGGGCGGTCAGCGCCGGTCCGACAACGGCGTCAGCGATGTGCTGGTCACGCCGGCCGGCACGCTGCTGGTGCTGGAGCGCTCGGGCCGGGAAGTCGCCGAGCGAGTCTTCAAGTTCCGCGTGCGGCTGTACGAGGCCCGCGTCGACGGCGCCACCGACGTCTCGGCCGTGGCCTCGCTGCGCGACGCGGCGCTCGTGCCGATGCGCAAGCGGCTGATCCTCGACCTGCAGGCCGCCGGCGCGCGGGGACCGATCGACGACCTCGAAGGCATGGCCTGGGGACCGGTGCGGCCCGACGGCAGTCGCACGCTGGTGATGGTGGCCGACGACAACTTCTCGCCGCAACAGGTGACGCAGGTCCTGGCCTTCGAGGTGGCGCCATGAGGGACGAGGACATGGAAGGCCTGCTCGGGGCCTGGCTGCAGGCGGCCGGCGCCGGGGACCGCGCGGCGTTCGAGCAGCTGTACCGCCACTTCCAGCCGCGCCTGACGCGCTTCATCCAGCGCTGCTGCTCGCGCCCGCATGTGGTGGAAGAGGCGGTCAACGACGCGCTGTGGGTGGTCTGGAAAAGCGCCGCCAACTTCCGCGGCGACTCGCGGGTGACGACCTGGGCCCATGGCATCGCGTATCGCTGCATGCTCAAGGCGC
>NZ_VOSR01000590.1:0-2850 GCF_007997345.1 Mitsuaria sp. TWR114 | reverse complement strand
TCCATCACCAGGCCGCGGCCCAGTTCCTCCATGACGACCATCGCCTCGACCGGGCCGAAGCCCAGGCCGCCGTGGGCCTCGGGCACCGCCAGCGCGGTCAGGCCCAGGCCGGCCAGGGCGTTCCAGACCTCGCGCGAGAAGCCGCCCGCGCGGACGATCGCGCGGCGCTGCTCGAAGCCGTAATCCTTGTCGACGTAGCGCCGCACCGCGTCGCGCAGCGAGTTCTGGTCTTCGGTGAAATCGAAATCCATGTCGTGTCTCCTGCCTCAGCCCAGCACGGTCTGCGCGACGATGTTGCGCTGCACCTCGTTGGAGCCGCCGTAGATCGTCGTCTTGCGATAGTTGAAGTAGTGGCTCGCGAGCGGCGCGCAATGGGCCGCGCCGACGTGGTCGCCCTGCCAGCCGGCCTCCATGGCCTCGTGGATGAAGGGCGTCGCGTAGGGGCCGGCGGCCAGCATCATCAGCTCGGTGTAGCGCTGCTGGATCTCGCTGCCGCGGATCTTCAGCAGCCCCGCCACGTCCAGCGACTGCTTGCCGCTGCTCTCGGCCGAGAGCACCCGCAGCACCATCATCTCCAGCGCGACGATGTCCACCTCCAGCAGCGCGATCTGGTCGCGGAAACGTGCGTCCTCGCGATCGCCGCCGAGCAGCCCTTCGGCCTTGGCGATGCGCTTGAGCCGCTCCAGCTCGCGCTTGGCGCGGTTCACGTCGGCGATGTTGGTGCGCTCGTGCGCGAGCAGGTACTTGGCGTAGGTCCAGCCCTTGTTCTCCTCGCCGACCAGGTTCTCCGCGGGGACCTCGACGTTGTCGAAGAACACCTCGTTCACCTCGTGCTCGCCGTCGAGCATGATGATCGGCCGCACGGTCACGCCGGGCGACTTCATGTCGATCAGCAGGAAGGAGATGCCGGCCTGCGGCTTGACCGAGGCGTCGGTGCGCACCAGGCAGAAGATCCAGTCGCCATACTGGCCCAGCGTGGTCCAGGTCTTCTGGCCGTTGACGATGTAGGTGTCGCCCCGGCGCTCGGCGCGGGTCTTCACCGAGGCCAGGTCCGAGCCCGAGCCCGGTTCGCTGTAGCCCTGGCTCCACCAGACGTCGCCGCTCATGATCCCCGGGAGGTGGCGCTCCTGCTGCTCGCGCGAGCCGAAGGCCATGATCACCGGCGCCACCATCACCGGTCCGAAGGGCACCACGCGCGGCGCGCCGGCCAGGGCGCATTCCTCTTCGAAGAGATGGCGCTGCACCGCGTTCCAGCCCGGCCCGCCGAACTGCCTGGGCCAGGCCCAGCCGTGCCAGCCCTGCTTGCCCAGGATGCGGGCCCAGCGCTGCAGATCGTCCTTGTTCAGGCGCAGCGCGTTGTGCACCTTGTGGCTGATGTCCTGAGGGAGGTGCTCGGCCACCCAGCGGCGGATGTCGGCCCGGAAGGCCTGCTCCTCGGGCGTGAAGTTGAGGTCCATGCGTGTCTCCTGCGGTCTTCGATGTCGGGCCGGCGCTCTGGCGCGTGGTGGGCGCGGTCGGCGCTGTCGGTGAGCTGCGCGGGGTTTTAGCACGAGCGTTCGCTTTTGCCCTGTCCCGACCGGGACAAGCCCAGGGACATGCCCGAGCCGCGCGAGAATGCGCGGCTTCCCGGTTCCCGCTCCGCCGCCGCCACGCCATGACCGCTGCCTTCCCGACCGCCCTGCCGCGCCCCGTGCTCGCCCTCCATGGCGGCGCCGGAACCATCCGCCGCGACCGCATGAGCGCCGCGATGGAAGCGGCCTACCGCGCCGCGCTGACGGCGATCCTGGCCTGCGGCGCCCGGCAGCTCGCGCGCGGTGACGCGGCGATGGACGTCGCGGTCGAGGCGGTGCGCCGGCTCGAGGAGTGCGAGCTGTTCAACGCCGGCAAGGGCGCGGTCTACACCGCCGACGAGCGCCATGAACTCGGACGCAGCGTGATGGACGGGCGCGACCGCGCGGCGGGCGCGGTCGCCGGCGTGACGCGGGTGCGCAACCCGGTGCTCGCGGCGCGCGCGGTGATGGACCACAGCGGCCATGTGCTGCTGATCGGCCCGGCCGCCGAGACCTTCGCGTTCGACCAGGGCCTGGAGCGCGTCGCGCCGACCTGGTTCGGCACGCCGCAGCGCCTGGCGCAGCTGCGGCAGGCGAGGGCGCTCGCACAGGGGCAGGTGCTCGATCACGACGGGCAGTCGGCCATGGCGGCCGATGCGCCGGCCGCCGCGCCGGAGCCGGGCGGCCCGATCGACGACCGGACCAAGTTCGGCACCGTCGGCGCGGTCGTGCGCGACGCCGCCGGCCACCTGGCCGCCGCGACCTCCACCGGCGGCATGACCAACAAGCGGCCGGGGCGCGTGGGCGATTCGCCGATCCCGGGCGCGGGCTGTTATGCCGACGATCGCAGCGTGGCGGTCTCGTGCACCGGCACGGGCGAGGCCTTCATCCGCGCCGCCGCCGCGCACGAGGTGGGCGCGCTGATGCGCATCGGCGGACTGCCGCTGACCGAGGCCTGCGCGCGCGTCGTCTTCGACGAGCTGCCCCAGGTCGGCGGCGACGGCGGCCTGATCGCCGTCGACGGGCTGGGCAATGTCTGGCTGGGCTTCAACACCGAGGGCATGTACCGCGGCTGGGTCGAGGCCGGCGGCGAGCCGCTCGTGGGCATCTACCGCGACGAATGACGCGCCCGCTCCTGGAACGACCGATGCGCCATCGATCCGCCGTCCTGCTGATGCTGCTGGTGACGCTGCTGTGGAGCAGCGCCGGCGCGGTGTCGCGCCACCTGGACTCGGCGCGCGGCTTCGAGGTGACCTTCTGGCGCAGCGCCTTCAACGCGCTGGCGCTGACGCTGCTGCTG
>NZ_VOSR01000059.1:0-513 GCF_007997345.1 Mitsuaria sp. TWR114 | reverse complement strand
GCTGGTGACCATGGGCTTCGGCCTGATCGGCTGGGTCGACGACTACCGCAAGGTCGTCAACAAGGACCCCGAGGGCATGCGCTCGCGGGAGAAGTTCCTGTGGCAGTCGATCATCGGCCTGATCGCCGCGATCTACCTGGCCTTCAGCGTCTCGGAGACCAGCTTCCTCGGTGTGGTGCAGCTGTTCTTCCGCTGGGTCACCAGCGGCTTCTCGACCGAGCTGCGCCCAAGGCCGACCTGATGCTGCCGTTCTTCAAGTCGATCAGCTATCCGCTGGGCGTGTTCGGCTTCATCGGCCTGTCCTACCTCGTGATCGTGGGCACCAGCAACGCGGTGAACTTCACCGACGGCCTGGACGGCCTGGCCATCATGCCGGTGGTGATGGTGGGCTCGGCGCTGGGCGTCTTCGCGTACGTGACGGGCTCGTCGGTCTACAGCCGCTATCTGCTGTTCCCCTACATCCCGGGCGCCGGCGAGCTGCTGATCTTCTGCGCCGCGCTGGCGGGCGCGGGG
>NZ_VOSR01000589.1:0-5535 GCF_007997345.1 Mitsuaria sp. TWR114 | reverse complement strand
CTCCAGCGCGCCGGCGAGCGGCAGGCGCTGGTCGGCCATCGACCAGTTGCTCCAGCAGGTCGATGCCGCGGTCGAACGCAGCCACGCGGACGCGGCGATGACGAAATCCTTCAAGGACGCCTTCCGGCAGTTGCAGGCTCCGCCCGCGGATCCAGACGAGACGCGACGCGCCGATGACGGCCGGCGTCCCGATGCCGACGAGGGACGTGAGCGTCTGCGGGACGCGGCCTCGACGCTGGCGGTCCGGCCCGCGGCGAATGTCGTGAATGGCGGCGCCGTGGACGCCCTCGACCCCAGCGCGATGGCACCGATGAGCGACGGGCTGCGCGCGCAGACGCAGGCGCTGCGGAGCGGCCTGGCGGACTTCCAGGCCAGCTTCAGCGCCGATTCGCAGCGGACCAGCCGCATCGGCAGCGTCCAGGAGGCCGGCCATGCCGACTACCGCATCGGCCAGGCGACCAGCGAGCGGCCCAACGCGGCGACCGGCGGCCGCTCGATCACGCAGACGCAGACCGAGACGCTGAGCGCCAGCTTCCAGAAGTCGCGCACCTACACGCTTGACCGCGCCGGCGGCAACTACGACGCCACCACCGTCGAGGACAGCAAGACCGTCACCACGCTGATCGACACGACGCGCGACTCGATCGCGCGCGCGATGCGCAAGACCGACGAACAGCGGCGCAAGACCTTCACCGCGGTGGAGAACCACCGCGCCGCCTCGCACCAGGAATGGCCGGATCAGCGTAGCGTCGTGGAGCGCCTGCGGTAAGCGGCCGCGCGTCGCGTTGATCCAAGGCGTCGCGATCGCCGTATATCGACGCGGAACAACAAAGGGACGCTTCCCGTGGGCGGGCGCCTGAAGGCGCCCGGACACCGCGCCGCCGCCATGCCTGCCAAGCCGTCATCGCCATGAAGGGCGCCGTGCGCTCGCTGGTCATCGTGCTGGGAGACCAGCTGGACCTGCACAGCTCGGCCTTCGACGACTTCGATCCCGAACGCGATCTCGTCTGGATGGCGGAGGTGCGCGAGGAATCCCAGCATGTCTGGTCGAGCCGGATCCGCATCGCCCTCTTCCTCTCCGCGATGCGGCACCATGCCCGGGCGTTGCAGGGGCTGGGCCGACCGGTGGATTACGTGCGACTCGACGACGCAGGCAACACCGGCAGCCTCGCCGGTGAACTCCGGCGCGCGCTGGCGCGCTGGCAGCCGCGACGCGTGGTCCTGACGGCGCCCGGCGACTGGCGCGTGCTCGAGGCGCTGCGCGGTGCGGCGGCGGTCGCCGGGCATGCGATCGAACTGCGCGACGACCGGCATTTCTTCTGCACCGTGCGGGAGTTCACCGCCTTCTCCCAGGGGCGACGGACCTTGCGCATGGAGGTGTTCTACCGGCACATGCGCCGCCATCACCGCGTGCTCATGAACGGCGACGAGCCTGCCGGCGACCGCTGGAACTTCGACGCGGAGAACCAGCGCCCCTTCCCGCCGGGCGGGCCGGCTTTCGTGCCCGATCGCGCTCGCGTGCCTCCCGACGACATCACCCGCGAGGTGCTGACACTCGTTGAGCAGGCCTTTCCCGAGCATCCGGGGTCGCTGCTGGAGTTCGACTGGCCGGTGACCCGGGAGCAGGCCCTGCACGCCCTGGAGCGCTTCATCGCGGAGCGGCTGCCCGAGTTCGGCCTCTGGCAGGACGCGATGTGGCCGGGCGAGCCGTGGCTCTGGCACGCGCAGCTGGCCGCAGCGATGAACCTGAAGTTGATCGGCCCGCGGGAGGTGGTGGCTCGCGCCGAGCAGGCATGGCGCGCGGGCGCCGCGCCGCTGGCCAGCGTCGAGGGCTTCATCCGTCAGGTGCTCGGATGGCGCGAGTACGTGCGGGGCATCTATTGGACCCACATGCCGGCGCTCGCCACGGCCAATGCCCTGGAGGCGGACCAGCCGCTGCCTGCCTTCTACTGGAGCGGCGAGACCGAGCTGGCCTGCCTCGCGGACGCGCTGCGGCAGACGCTGCGCCTGGGCTATGCCCATCACATCCAGCGGCTCATGGTGACCGGGCTGTTCTCTCTGCTGCTGGGCGTACGGCCCGCGCAGATCCACGAGTGGTACCTGGCGGTCTACGTCGATGCGGTCGAATGGGTCGAGCTGCCCAACACGCTGGGCATGAGCCAGTTCGCCGATGGTGGCCGGATGACGAGCAAGCCTTATGTCGCCAGCGGCGCCTACATCGAGCGCATGAGCGGCGGCCAGCATTGCGCCCGTTGCCCCTACCAGCCCGCCGTCAAGCTCGGTCCCCAAGCCTGTCCGTACACGACGCTGTACTGGGACTTCCTGCTGCGCCACCGCACGCGCTTCGCGCGTCATCCCCGACTGGGCGCGCAGGTCCGCCACCTCGATCGGCTGTCGGCGCAGGAGACGCGTGCGATCCAATCCCAGGCGCAGGCGCTACGCGAGCGCTTCGCCCGCTGAGCCATCGGGCCGGATCGGCCCGGATCGCCCTGGCCATCGGCAATGTGGGGCGCCGCACCCAGCGTAACGGTCCGCCTCGTCGTTGATCCATGACGGCGCGGTCGCCGTAAGACGGTCGCGTCCCCGGGCCGGTCGCGCCGGCCAGGACCGCCACAACGTCAACCCAGGAGATCCCCATGCTGCGTCTCTTCAAATGGCTGCTCGCGGCCGCGACGGTGTCGACGATGCTCACCGCCTGCGGCGGCGACGACGATGATCCCGCGCCGATGCCGACCCTCGCCCAGGCCGCCCAGAACGGCGGCTTCACCGCGCTCACGGCGGCCGCCACGAAGGCGGGGCTGGCGTCGACGCTCGCGGACGGCTCGGTGTCCCTGACGGTCTTCGCGCCGACCAACGAGGCGTTCACGAAACTGGCGACGCAGCTGGGCTTCGCCAGTGCCGATGCGATGGTCACCGCCCTGCCCGCATCGACGCTGGCCGGCATCCTCCAGTACCACGTGCTGGGCACGCGCAAGGCCGCCGCCGACCTGGCCGCGGGCGGCGCCACGCAGGCGACGCTGTACAAGTTCAACGGCAACGCCACGACGCTCAGCCTGAGCTTCACCGGCGGCGTCACGATCCAGGATGCGGCCCTCACCACCGCCCGCGTGACGACCGCCGACGTGATGGCCAGCAACGGCGTCATCCACGCGGTCGACAGGGTGCTCGTGCCTCCGGGGCTGCTGAACATCGTCCAGATGGCGCAGGTGAACCCGACCTTCGACACGCTCGTCGCCGCGGTGGTCAAGGCCAATCTGCAGGGGACGCTCAGCGGCGCCGGTCCCTTCACCATCTTCGCGCCGACCCATGACGCCTTCGCGGCCATCGCTTCGACGGTGAACGGGCTGAGCACGCAGCAGCTCACCAACGTGCTGACCTATCACGTGCTGGGCAGCGAGGTGCTGTCGGCCAACATTCCCTTCGGCACGCCGGTCACCACGGTGCTGGGCCAGTCCCTCGTGATCAACGCCGGCACGCCGCCCACCATCACCGACTCCACCGCGACGCCGGCCAGGATCGTCGCGGTCGACGTGCGGGCCAGCAACGGCGTGATTCACGTCGTCGACAAGGTGCTGATCCCCAACCCGCTGTGAAGCGGCAGCGCGCGGCGCGCCGCGATGGAAGGAGCGCCGCCATGCAGGCAGGCAGTGCATCGAGGAGGCGGCTGATGATCGGCCTCGTCCAGTTCTGCCTGTTCCAGGCCGCCTGGTTCGCGTGCGTGCTCGGCGCGGCGCATGGTCAGGTCGCGGCGGGCGTGATGGCGGTGGCCGCAGTCGTGCTGCTGCACCTGGCCATGAGTCCCGCCCGCGCCGCGGATCTGGCGCTGACGGTACTGGCCATGCTGATGGGCCTCGCGTGGGACAGCGCGATGGTCCGGCAAGGCTGGGTGCAGTACGCATCGCCCGGCCCGCTGCCCCAGCTGGCGCCGATCTGGATCCTGGCGCTCTGGGCGCTGTTCGCGACCTTGCTCCGGGGGGCCGCTGGCGTGGCTGCACGGGCGGCCGCTGCTGGCGGCGGTGCTCGGCGCCATCGGGGGACCGCTGTCCTACCTGGCCGCCGTGCGCCTGGGTGCCGGCAGCTTTCCTGACCCGGCGGTCGCACTGGCCGTGCTGGGGGCGGGTTGGGCGGTCATGACCCCGGCGCTGATCGAATCGGCCCGGCGCCTGGGCAGGCGGCGCCCGCCGGCACCCACCGGGCCCACCTGAGCCTCTCCGGTTGGCGTCTGCAGGGCGATGGCGCGTCGGCGCCGAAGGACTGGGTACGATGCGGCGTTGCCTGCCTCATCACCTACGAGCACCATGAAATTCGCCACCTGGAACGTCAACTCCCTGGCCGTGCGCCTGCCGCAGCTGCTCGACTGGCTGGCCGCCAATCCGGTCGATGCGCTCGTGCTGCAGGAGACCAAGCTCACCGACGACAAGTTCCCGACCCTGGAGATCGGCGAGGCCGGCTACCAGGTCCAGTGGTTCGGGCAGAAGACCTACAACGGCGTGGCGCTGCTGTCCCGCGAGCCCGCCCGGGACGTCGTCAAGAACATCACCGGCTATGCCGACGAACAGGCGCGGCTGATCGCCGGCACCGTCGGCGACGTGCGCGTGATCGGCGCCTACTTCCCCAACGGCCAGGCGCTGGACAGCGACAAGTTCGTCTACAAGATGGCCTGGCTGGACGGCCTGCGCGCCTGGCTCGCCAGTGAACTCCAGCAGCACAAGCAACTCGTGCTGATGGGCGACTTCAACATCGCCCCGGAAGACCGCGACTGCTACGACCCCGCCGCCTTCGTCGGCCAGACGCACACCTCGCCGCAGGAGCGCGCGCACTTCCAGGCCTTGCTCGACCTGGGCCTCACCGACGCCTACCGGCTGTTCGAGCAGCCGCCCAAGAGCTACAGCTGGTGGGACTACCGCATGCTCGGCTTCCAGAAGAACAAGGGCCTGCGCATCGACCACATCCTCGTCAGCGAGGCGCTCAAGCCCCGCGTCACCGCCTGCACGATCGACCGGCAGATGCGCAAGCTGCCCAAGCCCAGCGACCACGCACCGGTGATCGTCACGCTCGACTGACGGCCGCGCGCCGGCACTCCTTCACGGCGCGCCAACCCTCTCCCGGGTCAACCCGCAATGGCTTGATCTTGCTCAAGTGACGCCCTGACCAACTCATCGATGCTGTGTCTTGATCCAAGTCAAGACTTACCGTACAGGGAACGCATCGATGAGAACGAATCTGCCGGTCACGCAACGGGAATTCCCGTTCCCCGAAGGCCGCGCGCTGGTGTCCACCACTGACCTGAAGGGCCGGATCCTGCACTGCAACGACGTGTTCGTCGCGGTCAGCGGCTTCAGCCGCGAGGAGCTGATCGGCCGGCCGCACAACCTGATCCGCCATCCCGACATGCCGGCCGAGGCCTTCCGCGACCTCTGGGCGACGGTGCGGGCCGGACGGCCCTGGTCGGGCCTGGTGAAGAACCGCCGCAAGGATGGCGACCATTACTGGGTGATGGCCAACGTGACGCCACTGCTGCGCGACGGCCAGCCG
>NZ_VOSR01000588.1:0-807 GCF_007997345.1 Mitsuaria sp. TWR114 | reverse complement strand
AGTGCTTGGCGACCTCATGCGGGTGGGTGACGAAATGACCGCCGCACTTGCTGCACTTGGTCATCGTCAGCATGCCGTTGTCGACGAACTTCACCAGGCGCCAGGCGCGGGTGACGGACAACAGCTGCTCCAGGTTCTGCGCCGCGGTCTGCTCCTGGTACAGCTGGTAGGCCTTGATGACGACGTCGATCTCGTCCATCTCAGCGACCTTGTTCAGGTATTCGTGGATGTTGAGGAACAGGCTGGCATGGATGTTGGGCTGCCAGGTCATGAACCAGTCGGTCGAGAACGGCAGCTGGCCCTTGCTGGGGCTCTTGCCCGAAACTTCCTTGTACAAACGCAGCAGACGCTCGTAGCTCAGGTCCGTCTCAGACTCCAGCACCTGCAGGCGAGCGCCCAGGTGGATCAGCGTCACGGCGCGCTCGATCTGCTTGGCTTCGGTCAAGATGGACTTGGTGCGCATGGCGGTGTCTCCGGGCTTCAGTTCTGCGGTCAGGCGTCGATATCGAACTCAGGCAGCTTCCTGGTGGCGGCCAGCCAGCAGGATGGAGGCATGCAGGCGGGACACGCTGTCATTGGCGGCCGGCTTGCCGTGCGAGGTCAGCAGGCCCCACACCAGCTCATCATCCATGCGGAAGCGGCACAGCAAGGTGTTGCCCGAGGCAATCTTCAGCATCTGCGCAGCGCTCAGCGTGTTCAGCAGCGTCGCGGTCTCCTCCGAGATGCCCAGACGATACAGCGCCTGCTCACGGTCCGCACGGATCAAACTCTGCGCCAGCATCAGGTACGACAGGTTGGCTTCGCGGA
>NZ_VOSR01000587.1:0-820 GCF_007997345.1 Mitsuaria sp. TWR114 | reverse complement strand
AGTGCTTGGCGACCTCATGGGGGTGGGTGACGAAATGGCCGCCGCACTTGCTGCACTTGGTCATCGTCAGCATGCCGTTGTCGACGAACTTCACCAGGCGCCAGGCGCGGGTGACCGACAACAGCTGCTCCAGGTTCTGCGCCGCGGTCTGTTCCTGGTACAGCTGGTAGGCCTTGATGACGACGTCGATCTCGTCCATCTCAGCGACCTTGTTCAGGTACTCGTGGATGTTGAGGAACAGGCTGGCATGGATGTTGGGCTGCCAGGTCATGAACCAGTCGGTGGAGAACGGCAGCTGGCCCTTGCTGGGGCTCTTGCCCGAGACTTCCTTGTACAGGCGCAGCAAACGCTCGTAGCTCAGGTCGGTTTCCGATTCCAGCACCTGCAGGCGCGCGCCCAGCTTGATCAGCGTCACCGCGCGTTCGATCTGCTTGGCTTCGGTCAGGATGGACTTGGTGCGCATGGGGTGGCTCCGGGGGTCTCGGATGGTCTCGGGCGGCAATCGCGTTGCCTGGATCCTGGGATCAGGCGGCTTCCTGGTGGCGGCCAGCCATCAGGATGGAGGCATGCAGGCGGGAGACGCTGTCGTTGGCGGCCGGCTTGCCGTGCGAGGTCAGCAGGCCCCACACCAGGTCGTCGTCCATGCGGAAGCGGCACAGCAGCGTGTTGCCGGAGGCCATCTTCATCATCTGCGCCGGGCTGAGGGTGTTCAGCAGCGTGGCGGTCTCTTCGGAGATGCCCAGGCGGTACAGGGCCTGCTCGCGGTCGGCGCGGATGAGGCTCTGGGCCAGCATCAGGTAGGACAGGTTGGCTTCGCGGA
>NZ_VOSR01000586.1:0-2576 GCF_007997345.1 Mitsuaria sp. TWR114 | reverse complement strand
GCCACTCGTCGTCCGCGTCCAGGCCCTTGGGCGCCTTGAGCCGCGTCATCGCGGCCTCGTCGTCGAGCAGGCGCCAGCGCCACCAGTCGGTGCTGATCGACTTGACCAGCGCCGCGTGATGCGCGGCCAGCCGCTCCGGCGCGCGTTCACGCGGGCGTCCGAGCAGCCGCTGCCCGAAGCCGGCGCCGCGCTCGCCAGCGCCGCCCAGACTCATGTGATCGGCGCCCTCCAGCCACAGCTGGGCCTTGGCGCCGGCCGGCAGCGCGTCGTAGACGGCGCGGCGGTAGCGACCGTCCCGCTCCGGGCCGAGCGGATTGCCGTCGAGGCTGCCGGTCAGGCACAGCATCGGGCGGGTGATGCCCTTGATGCCGCCGGCGCCGTGCCCCACCGAGGGGCTGAACGCCGCGAAGGCCTTGAAGTGCGATTCGGACAGGTCCGGCGCGCCGCGCACCTGGTAGTCGCGGCCGGCGACCGCCAGCGTGGTCTGCGCGCCGAAGGAATGGCCCGCCATGCCCAGCGCCTCGGGCCGCACCCGCGACCAGGGGCCGCTGCGGTCCTGCCGCAGCTTGAGCAGCTGCTCGACGGCGAACTGCACGTCATGGGCGCGCTCGACCAGCTGCTCGGCGCTGGCAGCGGCCTTGACCGCGGGCAGCCCGCCGCGCCAGATCGCGCGGTCGCTGCCGGCATGCTGCAGATGCAGCGTCGCGACGCCGGCCTCGGCCCAGGCCTGCGCCCACTCGGTGCCGCCGTCGAGGCTGCCGCCCAGTCCGTGCGAGAACACCACCAGCGCGACCGCACCGTCGCCCTCGGGCAGGCGCAGGCGCCAGGGAATGTCGCGCAGGCGGGACCGGTCGTGCCAGCGGCCTTCCGTCACGCCGGCCTCGGCTTCCGCCTTCGCCTCGCCCTCGGGTGCGGCCAGTGCCGGCCAGGCGCCGAGCGCCGCGGAGGTCGCGCCCAGGCTCAGCGCCGAAGCGCGCCGCAGCAGCGCGCGCCGGGTCGGATCGGCATCAGGAAGGGAATGGGGGGACGGCCAGGTCAGCGACCGAGCCAGCGGTCGGGTGAACGTCTCGTCGAGCGGCTGGATGTGCGGCTCGTTGAGCGGCTCGTTGAGCGATTGGGCCTGACAGCGGGCGTGAGGTGGGGCGATGGGCATCCGTCGATTCTGCAGAGGCCGGCGCCGATGGC
Source organism: Mitsuaria sp. TWR114 (assembly GCF_007997345.1). Classification (NCBI taxonomy): domain Bacteria; kingdom Pseudomonadati; phylum Pseudomonadota; class Betaproteobacteria; order Burkholderiales; family Sphaerotilaceae; genus Roseateles; species Mitsuaria sp. TWR114. Next base: position 1,391 of record NZ_VOSR01000586.1, on the reverse strand, counting down.
ACCGACTTTTACCGGCCTCGGGGACGACGGCACGGGGGCCGACGTCATGTCGACGAGGCGGGCAGATGCCGTTCCCGGGCCGGTGGCACCGGCTTGAGGCGCAGCGCCCAGCAGACGCCGCCGACCAGCAGCACCACGCCGGCGACGCCCATCAGCGGCGGCCACGCGCCGCGGTGCACCTGGGCGTAGACCAGCGCGGCCAGCGTCTCGAAGACGATGAGCTGGCCCACCAGCGTCGTGGGCAGGCGCTGGCTGGCCTCGTTCCAGCACAGCGTACCGAGCCAGGACGCGAACAGCCCGACCGCCATCATCAGTCCGACATAGGGCCACAGGCGCGGCCCGCCGGGGAAGTCGAAGCCGGCCGGCAGCAGCGGCAGTCCGGCGCCGTCGGCGACCGCGAGCACCAGAAAGGCCAGCGCCGCCATCGGCAGCGTCACCAGCCCCTGGGCAGTGGCCCAGGCGCGGGGGCTGCGATCGGCATGGGCGCGCAGCCAGTCGGCATTGCGGATCGGGTACCAGGTCCAGCAGGCCAGCGCGATCAGCGCCAGGCCGGCGCCCTGCAGGTAGCGGCCCAGCGCCTGCGGGGCCAGCGCCGCCTGCTCGACCTGGTTGACGCAGCCGATGCCCAGCGCGATCAGCAGCAGCGCCGGCGCCAGGTCGCGCCAGCGGTAGTGGCCGTCGCGCGCCGCGTTGCGGTGGTTGGAGCAGACCGCGATCACCACCGGCAGCGTGCCGATGATCATCGTGGGCAGCGGCCCGCCGGCGCGCTGGATCGCGGCGGCCAGCGTCAGGTAGTAGAGAAAGTTGCCGATCGCGCTGAGCTTGACCGCGTCCGTCCAGTCGGCCCGCGACAGGCGCCGCAGCTCGCGCCAGTCGATCAGCGCCAGCGGCAGCGCCAGCAGCCCGAAGGCCAGGTAGCGGCCGGCCATCAGCATGGCGGCGGGGTAGTCGGGCAGCAGCAGCGGCGTGACGAAGACCAGGCCCCACATGAGGCCGGCGGCGAGCGCGAACAGGAATCCGGACAGCATGCGGCGCAGTGTCGCGCCGCGTCAGGCCCGGCGTCTTGTACCGAGTTGCTGCTGGTAGCGCGCCGGGGTGAGGCCGTAGCGGCGCGCGAAGCTGCGCGTCAGGTGCGCTTGGTCGGTCAGCCCGACGGCGGCGGCGACCTGCGCCGGCGCATGGCCGGCGGCGAGCTGGCGTTTGGCCTCGTTGAGCCGCAGCGCCATCAGCGCCTGCTGCGGCGTCGCATGGTGCTGCGCCTTGAAGCTGCGCAGGAAATGGAAGGGGCTGAGCCCGGCGACGGCGGCCAGCCGGGCGGTGTCCAGCGACTCGTCCAGGTGGGCCCGCATGTGCTCGATCACCGGCGCGAAACGCGGCGCCGCGCCCTCGGG
>NZ_VOSR01000585.1:0-5319 GCF_007997345.1 Mitsuaria sp. TWR114 | reverse complement strand
CGGCGAGGTGCTCAAGCGCCTGCCCGGCGTCACCACCGGCGGACGACCCGGCCGCGGCGGCGAGGTCCGCATGCGCGGCATGGGCGGCGGCTACACGCAGATCCTGGTCAACGGCGAACGCATGCCGCCGGGCTTCTCGCTCGACGAGCTCCCGCCCGAACAGATCGAACGCATCGAGGTCATGCGCGCGCCCACCGCCGAGTTCGGCGCGCGCGCCATCGCCGGCACCATCAACGTCGTCCTGCGCGAGGCCCTGCAGCGCCGCCTCAACGAACTGCGCCTGGCCTCCACCTTCGAGCGCGACCACGTCACGCCCCACCTGAGCTGGACCCGCAACGACAAGCTCGACGACCAGGGCACCGCCTACAACCTCACCGTCAACGCGATGCAGCACAAGCGGCTCGACGACATCGCGTCGCAGTCGCTGACCAGCCGCTTCGACACCGGCACCGGCGCGCTCCAGAGCCAGACCCTGCTGCAGACCCGCGGACAGAGCGCCGACGAGCGCAAGTCGCTCAACCTGACCGGCCGCCTGCAGCTGCGCCTGGCGGGCGGCGACACGCTCGCGCTCCAGCCCTTCGTGATGGTCAACCGCGGCCGCGGCGCCAGCAGCGCCCGGCAGACCCAGTCGGCGGTGCCGGACGAGAACGCCTTCGAGCGCATCAAGTACGACAGCTACACCAGCGACAGCAGCAACCGCGCCACCATGGCCCGGCTGAACCTGCAGTGGAACAAGCGCCTGGACGAGCGCACCCGCCTGGAGACGCGGCTGGGCGCCGGGCGCATGACGATGGACGGCGATGCCCACCGCGAGGAGGACCTCGACGCCACGCCGGGCCTCTTCTTCCGCACGCAGGACGACACCACGAAGAGCCGCGACACGCAGTGGAGCGTGAACCTCAAGCTCAACCACCAGATGGACAACGAGCACAGCCTGGTCGCCGGCGTCGAGGGCGAAGGCACCACGCGCGAGCAGACGCGCGGCTGCACCGAGGTCTACGGCAGCACCATGCGGCGCGACAACTGCGCCTTCCTCGCCGACTTCGGCGAGAACGTCTCCGCATCGACGCGCCGGCTCGCCGCCTATGCGCAGGACGAGTGGAGCGTCGGCAAGCAGTGGGGCTTCTACGCCGGCCTGCGCTGGGAAGGCATCCAGACCGAGAGCAGCAACAACCAGGGCCCGGTGAAGAACACCTCCAGCGTGCTCACCCCGCTGCTGCATGGCGTCTACAAGATCGACGAGAAGAGCCGCGAGCAGATCCGCGCCAGCCTGACCCGCAGCTACAAGGCGCCCAACCTCAACGACGTCATCGGCCGGCTCAGCATCAACAGCCAGTTCACCTGCCAGCCGCCGGCCACGCTCTGCGGCAGCAACCTGATCAACTATCCCGACCGCTTCGGCAACCCCGACCTCAAGCCCGAGATGGCGACCGGCGTCGAGATCGGTTACGAGAAATACCTTTCGAAGGGCGGGCTGCTCAGCGTCAACTTCTTCTATCGCCGCATCACCGACCTGATCCGCGCCCAGGCCCAGCTCGAGACCGTGCCCTACGCCACCGAGCCGCGCTGGGTCATCCGGCCGCGCAACATCGGCAACGCCACCACCCGCGGCGTCGAGCTCGAAGCCAAGTTCCGCCTCGACGAATACGTCGCCGACGCGCTGCCGATCAACGTGCGCAGCAACCTGTCGCTGTTCGACTCTTCGGTGGACGGCATCCGCGGCCCTGACAACAAGCTGGACCAGCAGCCCCGCTACACCGCCAACCTGGGCGCCGACTACCGGCTGCGCTCGCTGCCGCTGACGCTGGGCGCCTCGCTCAACTACACGCCGACCACGCTGCTGCAGCAGAGCGACCAGGTGCTCAACGAGATCGACAAGAAGCGCGTCATCGACGTCTCGGCCCTGTGGACCTTCTCGTCCGCCGTGGCGCTGCGCCTGGCCGCGAGCAACCTGGTGCCGCTGAGCTACGGCAACGGCAGCATCGCGGTCACGCCGGGCCGGCTGGTCACCAGCGAAAACACCGGCCGCAGCTTCACCGTCTGGACCGTGCGCCTGGAACTGAAGGTCTGAGGACGCAAAAAAGGCTGCCCGAGGGCAGCCTGCAAAAAGCGGAGCAACAGGCCTCCGCGAGGGCGACGGGGCCGCAAGGGCCGGCCCCAAGGAGTCAACTGGTTCAGCGCCGCGACGGTTCGCTCTGGGCCTTCGCGCCGCCCAGCGCATGGCTGGCCGGCGTCCACACGGTGGCGCCGACGCCCAGCGCCAGCAGCACCAGCACCATCCAGGTCAGTGGCGACGTGCGGCGGCGCGCGATCGGCCGCGGCGGGCGGGAGGCCATGCGGGGTCGCAGTTGCGAGGGCAGCCTGTGGGCCTGCAGGCGCTGCAGCCGCACCGCCTGTTTGCTGCCGTCACTCCTGGACACAATCTCGAAGCTGATGCGCTCGCCCTCCTGCGGCGGCTGGCCGTCCATCGGGAAGGCCGACACATGCACGAACAGCGTCTCGCCGCCCTGCTCGGGCCGCACCACGCCGTGGCCGCGCTCGGCGTACCAGCTGTCCAAGGTTCCTTCGAATCGCATGACTTGTTCCCCCGTCTTGTGGATCGCCCGACGCCGCGTCGCGGACTTGTGGTCCGCTGGACGCCCTCCATCGGGCGCTTCTCTCTCTTCGGACAAAAGAGCCCGGCACGGGGCCGGGCTTCTGGGGGTGCATGCTGCCCAAGCCGTCACGGCCCCGGGCAACAGCCTGTAAGCCGTGCAACTTCACACGGTTTTAGTTCTTCAAGCCGGGCTTCAAGTACTTGTCGAGGAACTCCAGCGTCTTCTGGTTGGCCTCGATCTGGTTCTTCTTCTTGGAGAAGCCATGGCCTTCGTCGTCGAAGACGACGTACTCCACCGGCACGCCGTTCTTCTTGACGGCCTCGACGATCTCGTCGCTCTCCGGCTTGATCACCCGCGGATCGTTCTTGCCCTGGATCACCAGCAGCGGCTTGCGGATCTCCTTGGCATGGAACAGCGGCGAGGTGGCGACCAGGAAGTCCTTGTCCTTCACCGGATCGCCGATCTCCAGGTACAGCGCCTTGCGGAAGCTCTCCCAGTAGGGCGGGATGGACTCCAGCGTGCGCAGCCAGTTGGACACGCCGAAGATGTCCACGCCGACCTTGAAGGCCTCGGGCCGGAAGGCCATCGCCGCCAGCGTCATGTAGCCGCCGTAGCTGCCGCCCATGATGCCGATGCGCTCGGGATCGATCACGCCGGTGCTGGCGAGGTAGGTCTTGGCCTCGATGCAGTCCCACAGCGGCTCGCGGCCGTGCTTGCCGTCGTCGGCGGTGAAGAAGCTCTTGCCGTAGCCCGAGCTGCCGCGGTTGTTGATGCCCAGCACCGCGTAGCCGTGGTTGACCAGGTACTGGACCATCGCCGAGTAGCCGCGCGTCGTCTGCCCGCCCGGGCCGCCATGCACCAGCACCACGGCCGGCACCTTGTGGGTCGGGGAAGCTTCCTTGGGCTGGTAGTAGACCGACGGGATCACCATGCCGTCGAAGGAGCGGAAGCGCACGATGCGCGCCTCCACCAGCTCTTCCGGATCGATGTCCCGGGACAGGCTGCGCGACAGCTGTTTCACCTGCTTGCTGCCGAAGTCGTAGACATACAGGTTGCTCGGCGAGCGGTCGCCGTTCAGGTAGAAGGCCATGCGCTGGCTGGTCCGCGAGAAGGCCACGCCGCGCAGCTCGCCGCCCGGCAGCCGCGGCAGGGTCACCGGCTGGCCATCGGCGGTCTGGACGATGCGCAGCTCCAGGCTGGCATCGTTGTTGATGCCGGTGACGCGGTAGCGCCCGTCGCGGGAGTAGCTGCTGTAGACGATGTCCCAGTCGGCCTTCTCGAGCTCGCGCGTCTGGCCGGACGCCAGGTCGTAGGCCAGCAGGCGCTGGAATTCCGCGCCCTCGTTGGACAGCATCAGCAGGGTCGTCGACGCCGGGTCGAAGCCGGTCACGCTGAAGGACGCGACGCCCTGGTGCGGCGTGAGGTGCTTGGTCTCTTTCGACTGCGTGTCGTAGAGGTAGACGTCGGAGTCGGCCGTCGTGTTGGTCTTGCCCAGCGCCACCCAGCGGCCGTCGCCGCTGACGCCGAACACCGCGTTGCCGTCGTTGTTCTGGTAGACCAGCGTGCGCGCATAGGTCTTGGCGTCGTAGCGGTAGACGTCGATGTAGCGGGCGTCGCGCTCGTTGGTCGTGACGAAGAAGGCGTCGCCGTCGCGACTCCAGCCGTTGAAGCCAGCCTTGACCTTGTCGCCGGGCGTCAGGTCGCGCTCGCTGCCGTCGAGCTCGCGCACGATCAGGTGGTTGTTCTCGTTGCCGCCCTGGTCGCGGGTGAAGAGCACCCGGTCGTCATTGCGGAAGTAGCTGACGGCGTAATGGCTGTCGGTCTTAGAGGCGGTCAGCGCCACCGGCTCGCCGCCGTCGACGCTGATGCTGTAGACGTTGAAGATGCCGCTGGCATTGCTGCTGAACAGGATGCGGCGCTCGTCCTGGGAGAAGGACGCCCCGCTGATCGAGGTCGTCGCCATGAACTGCTCGATCGTGTAGCGCTTGGCGGGGCGCGGCTGGGTGGCTTTGGCCTCGGAACGGGCCGCGGCTTTCTCGGTCGCGGCCTGGGCGGGCATCGCCATCGCGGCCGCCAAGGCCAGGCCCAGCAGCGTCAGTGCCTGCCGCGGGGCGGCCTTCGGGAACGACTTCCTCATCGGGTTCTCCTCTCCTGATCGGGCCCGGGACCATCCCGGGATCCGGCGACTGTAGACGCCGGGGTCAGTCCTTGCCCATCCTGCGGCCGACTGGCGGCGGTGCGCCGCGACGGAGCGTCGATCCGGCGGGATGGACGGGGGAACCGGCCGCTCACTTGCCGGCGGGCACCTGCCCTTCCACCCCCTTCACATAGAACTTGATGTTCTGCAGGAACGCGTCGTCGGCGACCTTGTCCCGCGCCAGGACCTCCTTGCCGTCCTGGCCGGCGATCGGGCCCTTCCAGATGACGAAGCTGCCGTCCTTGAGTCCGGCCTTCACCTGGTCGACCCGGGCCTTGACCTCGGCGGGCACCGCGGCGTTCAGCGACACCAGGTCGATCGCGCCTTCCTTGACGCCCCACCAGCTGTGCTTGCCCGCACCGGCGCTCCAGCTGCCGTCCAGCGCTGCCTGGACGCTGGCGATGTAGTACGGCGACCAGTCGATCACCGCCGAGCCCAGGTGCGCCTTGGGCCCGTACGAACTCATGTCCGAGTCCCAGCCGAAGGCGTACTTCCCGTTCTTCTCGGCCGTCTGCAGCACCGCGC
>NZ_VOSR01000584.1:0-7167 GCF_007997345.1 Mitsuaria sp. TWR114 | reverse complement strand
CGGCGATCGAGGCGGCGCTCGCGCTCGATCCCGACCAGCCGAAGGCGCTGGCCCTGGCTGGCGCGGCCGCAGTGCGCCAAGGCGACTTGGCGCTGGCACGTCGGCACTGGACGAGGCTGCAGAGGCTGCTGGAGCCGGGTTCGGACATGGCGCAGCGCGTTGGCGCCGACCTGGCGCGGCTTGCCGAAGACACCTCGCCGGCCTCCGCTCGGCCGGCCGCGCCCGCCCCGGCGGCGGACCGATAACAGTCGCGCAAATGACCGAAGCCCCGGTTCGTCGTGCGACGAACGGGGGCTTCTGCGTGTTGGATGGTGCCGGCTATCGGATTCGAACTGATGACCTACCGCTTACAAGGCGGTTGCTCTACCAACTGAGCTAAGCCGGCACACGGAGAACTGGTGCGTCGCAGCACTGCGCCGCGGGCTGCATTCTAGACGCAGCGATGAGGGCCGATGAACGAAAACAGCTCGCTCATCCCCTCATCTGGACGATCACTTGATGCGCTTGAGCGCCGGGCGACCGCCCGACGGACCCGCGCCCGGATCGTCGTCGTCCGGTGCGGGCGCCACGACCGGCGCCGGGGCGGCGACGGGTTCGGGCTTGGTCTCGCTCTGGCCCTGGCCGTCGCCCTCGGAGGCCAGGCGCAGGCCTCGGGGAGCGCTCCCAGCCGGAGCCCGCGCGGCGGCGCTGGCTTCTTCCGGGCTCGGCGGCGGGAAGGCCATGCCCTGCCCGTTCTCCCGCGCGTAGATCGCCACCACATGATCGACCGGCACGATGATTTCGCGCGCCACGCCACCGAACCGGGCCTTGAACTGGATCAGTTCATTGCCGAGGTCCAGGTTGCTGGTCGCGTCGAAACCCACGTTGAGCACGATCTCGTTGTTGCTCACGTACTCGAGCGGCACCTGCACCATGCGGTCCACGTGGACCGCGATGTAGGGCGTGAACCCGTTGTCGGTGCACCACTCGTGCAGGGCGCGGATCAGATACGGCCGCGTCGAACTGGCGGCGAGCCCGCCGCCATCCTTGCTGTCATCCATGGGGAGGCAGTGTATTACTTGCGCATCACCTTCTCGGACGGCGTCAGCGCCTCGATGTAGGCCGGACGCGAGAAGATCCGCTCCGCATACTTCAGCAGCGGCACCGCGTTCTTCGACATGTCGATGCCGTAGTAGTCCAGGCGCCACAGCAGCGGCGCGATCGCGACGTCCAGCATCGAGAAGTCGTCGCCCAGCATGTACTTGTTCTTCAGGAAGATCGGCGCCAGCTGCGTCAGGCGGTCGCGGATCTGCGAACGCGCCTTCTCCAGCTGCTTCTCGGTCGGCTTGACCGACTGGCCGCGGTTCTCCAGCACGTTGACGTGGGCGAACAGTTCCTTCTCGAAGTTGAACAGGAACAGGCGCACGCGGGCGCGGGCCACCGGGTCGCCAGGCATCAGCTGCGGATGCGGGAAGCGCTCGTCGATGTACTCGTTGATGATGTGCGACTCGTACAGGATGAGGTCGCGTTCGACGAGGATGGGCACCTCGTTGTACGGGTTCATCAGCGCGATGTCCTCGGGCTTGGCGAAGAGGTCGACATCACGGATCTCGAAGTCCATGCCCTTCTCGAACAGCACGAACCGGCAACGGTGCGAGTAGGGGCAAGTGGTTCCGGAATAAAGCACCATCATGGCAGTGGACTCCTGATCGACGCCTCTCGGCGTCCTCGTTTTCTAACAACAACACCAGCCAAGGGCCGGCGTGGTCAAAGACCAAACAAACAAACGACAACGCAGTGGGAGCCTCTTCGGCGCCCCACTGCGCTTGAGGGCCCGGCCAGCGGCCGAGCCATCGGGACTTACTTGACGTCCTTCCAGAAGGAAGCGTTCAAGCGCCAGGCGAACACGGTGAACCCCAGCAGGAACAGCACCACGATGATGCCGAGCCGGAAACGCAGTCCCTGCGCCGGTTCGCCCATCCATTGGAGGTAGGCGACCAGGTCGGCGATGGACTCGTCGTACTGCTGCGGTGTCATCGTCCCGGGCGTGACCTGTTCGAAGCCCTTGAAGACATGCACGACCTTGCCGTGGTCGTGCGGGTCCTTTTCCTCTTCGAACCTGGCGGTGCGGACGCCCTGGAGTTCCCACAGCACGTGCGGCATCGCCACGCTGGGGAAGGCGAGATTATTCCATCCCGTGGCCTTGGTTTCGTCCCGGTAGTACTTTCTGAGGTAGGTATACAGGTAATCCGCCCCCGTTCCCTTGGCACCGTCGGCCCTCGATCGGGCGATCACGGTCAGGTCGGGCGGCGTCGCGCCGAACCAGTCCTTGGCCTGCTTCGGGTCCAGCGAGACCTTCATCGTCTCGCCTACCTTCTCCCCGGCGAACAGCAGGTTGCCCTTGATCTGCTCGTCGGTCAGGCCGATGTCCTTGAGCCGGTTGTAGCGCATGAAGTTCGCGCTATGGCAGTTCAGGCAGTAGTTGACGAAGAGCTTGGCGCCGTTCTGCAGCGCGGCCAGGTCGTTCATCTTCTGCGTCGGGAAGCGGTCCCACTCGATCCCGCCCTCCGACGCGAGCGCCGTCGACGTCAGGCCCGCGCCCAGGCACAGCGACGTCAGCAGCGTGGCGATGATTTTCTTCATTCGTTCGACTCCGTGACGTTGGCGGTTCAGTGCGGGTGATACGTGACGCGATCGGGCACCGGCTTGAACTGGCCGGCCCTGCTCCACCACGGCATCAGCAGGAAGAAGCCGAAGTAGTACAGCGTGCCGATCTGCGACACGATCGTTCCCGCATCCGACGGCGGCTTCACGCCCAGGTAGCCCAGCACGAGGAACAGCAGCACGAAGATTCCATAGAGATACTTGTGCCAGTCGGGCCGGTAGCGGATCGACTTGACCGGGCTGTGGTCCAGCCAGGGCAGGAAGAACAGGATGATGACCGCGCCGCCCATCACGACGACGCCCCAGAACTTGGCGTCGAAGGTCAGCAGCAGCGCGATGCCCACGACCGCGCCCACGACCACGATCCCCTTGCCCAGCGTCGACAGCCCGCCGCGCAGCAGCGTGATGAGCGCCGAGATCCCGATCACGCCGCACAGCACCTGGACCATCACGTCGGTGGTGGCGCGCAGCATCGAGTAGAACGGCGTGAAGTACCAGACCGGCGCGATGTGCGGCGGCGTCTTCAGCGGGTCGGCGGGGATGAAATTGTTGTACTCGAGGAAGTAGCCGCCCAGTTCCGGCGCGAAGAAGATCACCGCGGAGAAGGCCATCAGGAAGAGGCCGACGCCGAAGATGTCATGCACCGTGTAGTACGGATGGAACGGGATGCCGTCGAGCGGGCGGCGTCCGGCCCCTTCTTGGCCTTGATCTCCACGCCGTCCGGATTGTTCGAGCCCACCTCGTGCAACGCGATGATGTGCGCCACCACCAGGCCCAGCAGCACCAGCGGCACGGCGATCACGTGGAAGCTGAAGAAGCGGTTCAGCGTGGCATCGCCGACGACGTAGTCGCCGCGGATCAGCAGCGCCAGGTCGTTGCCGACGAAGGGCACGGCCGCGAACAGGTTCACGATCACCTGCGCGCCCCAGTAGGACATCTGTCCCCAGGGGAGCAGGTAGCCCATGAAGGCCTCGGCCATCAGGCACAGGAAGATCGCGCAGCCGAAGATCCAGACCAGCTCGCGCGGCTTTCTGTAGGAGCCGTACAGCAGCCCGCGGAACATGTGCAGGTAGACCACGACGAAGAACGCCGAGGCGCCCGTCGAGTGCATGTAGCGGATCAGCCAGCCCCAGGGGACGTCCCGCATGATGTACTCGACCGACGCGAAGGCCAGCGCCGAGTCGGGCTTGTAGTGCATCACCAGGAAGATCCCGGTGACGATCTGGATCACCAGCACCAGCAGCGCCAGCGAGCCGAAGATGTACCACCAGTTGAAGTTCTTCGGAGCGTAGTACTCCGACATGTGCTCCTTGTAGAGCTTGGACGCCGGGAACCGGTTGTCCACCCAGGTCATGAGCCGGACGCCCATCGGAGCGCCGGCGGGTGCTTCCTTGAATTCAGCCATGTCGTGAATCTCGCTCCGGGTTAGGCCTGCTTGTCTTCACCGATCAACAGCTTGGTGTCCGACAGGAATGTGTAGGGGGGCACCTCGAGGTTGTCGGGGGCAGGCTTGTTCTTGAAGACGCGGCCGGCCATGTCGAAGGTCGAGCCGTGGCAGGGGCAGAGGAAGCCGCCGTGCCAGTTGTCCGGGAGCGAGGGCTGCGGCCCCGACTGGAACTTGTCGCTGGGCGAGCAGCCCAGGTGGCTGCAGATGCCGACGACGACCAGGTACTCGGGCTTGCGCGAGCGCCACTCGTTCTTGGCGTACTCGGGGATGGGGAAGGCCTTGCGGTCCGACTGCGGATCGGCGAGGTCCGGGTCGTTGGACTTGAGCGCGTCCAGCTGCTCCTTGGTCCGGTGGACGATCCACACCGGCTTGCCGCGCCATTCGACGGTCAGCTTCTGACCCGGGGCGAGTCCGCCGATGTCCACTTCAACGGCGGCGCCGGCCGCCTTGGCCCGCTCGCTGGGAGCGAAGGTACTGACGAACGGGACGGCGGTGGCCACGCCGCCTACTGCTCCCGCGCAGCCGGTGGCGATCAGCCAGGTGCGCTTGCCTTGGTCCACTTGTGGGTCACTCATGAGGGTCCTTACAGGGAACTTCTGATCAGGGGCAACCAACGATTCTAGGTAAGAAAGTTCCGGGCCGCCCCTAGGCGCTCTACCGATGTGCATCGGTGCACCACGTTGACATCGGTCGTGGCGCAAACGCCGTTAGGATGCTTGCCCGGAGGCGGAGGGCCACCCGGGAAAGCGCTTGGTAGTGGGCGCCTTCGCACACGTGGAGCACAAGGAGCAAGCGATGGGTTTTTTGACCGAATTCCGTGAGTTCGCCGTCAAGGGCAACGTCATGGACCTCGCCGTCGGCGTGATCATCGGCGCCGCCTTCGGCAAGATCGTGGACTCCGTCGTCAAGGACCTGATCATGCCGATCATTGGCAAGGCGGTCGGCGGGCTGGACTTCAGCAGCTACTTCATCCTCCTGTCGGACCCGCCCGCCAACTACACCGGCCCCATGACCTACGAGGCGCTCACCAAGGCCGGCGTCCCGCTCTTCGCCTACGGCAACTTCCTGACGGTGCTGCTGAACTTCATCATCCTGGCCTTCATCATCTTCGTGATGGTGAAGCAGGTGAACCGCCTGAAGCGCGACACCCCCGCCGCCCCGGCCGAGCCGGCGGCGCCGCCGGAAGACATCCAGCTGCTTCGCGAGATCCGCGACGCGCTGAGACGTGACAAAGCGTAAAGCTTTCATCAATCGTCACCTTTTGCGCACAAGCCGGGTGAGCCCCACCCGGAGGTGGGATGGTCATCGCCGATACTTATCATGTGGTGTGGTCACCACAATGTGCCTGAAGCTTCGATGAACCGTCTGAATCCCCACGTCGACGCGGCGCTGCAGCGCGTGCGCCTGGCGGCGGAACAAGCCGCCGAGCGCGGCGCCGAAGGTATGGGTCTCGCCGCACTGTCCTCCGGACAGGCGAAGCGGCGGGACGCGCTGCTGTCCGCGCAATTCATCTTCCGCAAGCATCAGGCGCTGTTCTCTCAGCGCTTCGACCAGTCCATGCGACAGCAGGCCGCCGATACACCGTCGCCGGGCGGCGCCGCGGCGGGCACGTCGCGTGCCGCGCCCAAGGTGACGCAGTGGGACGAGCTCTCGCTGATGGACGACGACCAGGTCAACACCATGGTCGCCACCGACCGGATCGGCCTGGCCCTCGGCCACCAGAGCGAGTGGGAGCTGCGCGAGGTCAATTCCTACATGGGCGACATTCCCGGCGTGGCCGAGGACCGTCACCCGCTGCGCCCGCAGGCGATCGCCCAGGCGCTGATCGAGGGGGTCAACGCCGTCACCGACTACGCCGACACCCGCCAGGTGCTGGTCGACGAGCTCACCCGCGCGCTCTCGCTGGAGATGCGCGCCTGCTACGCCGACATCGCGGGCCTGTTCCGCAGCCGCGGCCTGCGCCCGCAGGACCTGCGCGTGCGGGCGACCGCGGGCGCCGTGCGCAGCGGCCATTCGATGCAGGGCGCCACCACCTCGGGCGTGCCGCTGCACGACAGCCGCTACGCGACGATGCCCGGCGCGCTCCACCCCTTGCAAGGCAGTCGCGCCGGCGGCCTGCACAGCATGGCCGGCGGTTTCCAGGGCAGCGGCCATGGCGGTTATCCGGCCAGCGGCAGCGGCGCCCATGCCGGCGGCTTCGGCGGCGGTTTTGGCGGTGGGGTGGATCCCCAACTGATGGAACTGCTGCGCCGGCTGGCGCAGACGCCCTCGGCCGGCCTCGGCGGTCCGACCACCGGCGGCAGCCTGCCGACCAACAGCCAGTGGCAAGGCTGGGAGGGCGACGCCGGCGCCTATGTCGAGGGCGCGCCGCTGGTGCTGCCGCCCAACCTGATCCACCTGCATCGCGACGAACTGCGGCAGGCGGCCAACGGCTCGCTCGACCACATGGTGATCGACGTCGTGGCCGGCCTGTTCGACCAGATCCTGTCCGACGCCAAGCTGCCGCCGCTGATGGCGCAGCAGATCGCCCGGCTGCAGCTGCCGGTGCTGCGCGCGGCGCTGGGCGACCGCTCCTTCTTCTCCTCGCGCCGGCATCCGGTGCGCCGCCTGGTCAACCGCATCGCGACCCTGGCGGCCGCCTACGACGATTTCACCGACGACCCCGGCAAGTCCTTCCTCGCGCTGGTGCGCGAACTGGTCCAGGACGTCGTCAGCGGCGACTTCGACCGCATGGACCTCTACGAGTCCAAGCTGGTCCAGCTCGAGCAGTTCATCGAGGACCAGACCTCCGAGGCCCTCAAGGCCCAGGGCGACGCGGCCGCGCTGCTCGAGCGCAAGGAGACCGAGCTGCGCCTGCAGCGCCGCTACATGCAGCAGCTGCAGCAGGCGATGGCGAACGTCGACATGCGGGACTTCCTGCGCGACTTCCTCACCCAGACCTGGAGCGAGGTGCTGGTGCATGCGTCGCGGCACCCGGACCTGGACGCCGCCCTGGTCGACCGGCTGCGCCAGATGGGCCGCGACCTGGTGCTGTCGGTGCAGCCCAAGACCACGCCGCAGCAGCGCCAGGCCTTCCT
>NZ_VOSR01000583.1:0-2438 GCF_007997345.1 Mitsuaria sp. TWR114 | reverse complement strand
GTCGCTGTTCCAGAACTGGCTGACCACGTCCTTGAGCGCGCCCTCAGCGGCGGCGCGGACCGCCATGCCATGCGCGATCGACGGCAGCAGCGTGCCGGCCTTGCCCGCCTCCGCGAAGTCGGCGGCCGAGGCCTTGGCGCAGTCGTCGTAGCGCGCCAGGCTCACGCCCTGGCGCACCGGGATCGAGCCCTTCTCCAGGTTGAAGGACTCCTGCACCGCCGGCGACAGGATGGCCGAGGCCATGTCGCGCTGCGCCTGCTGGTTGGCCTCGCCCTTGACCTTGAACATCGCGAAGGAGTCGACGTTGAAGGTGTAGGACTTCGCGGTGCCGGGCGCGGGCACGCACAGGAAGTCCTTGCCCGCGGTCTTGCCGGCGGCCAGGAACTCGCCCTTGGCCCAGTCGCCCATGATCTGCATCGCGGCCTCGCCCTTCATGACCATGGCCGTGGCCAGGTTCCAGTCACGGCCCGGCGCGTTGCGGTCGGTGTAGGCCTTCAGGCGACGGAAGGTCGCGAGCGACTTCTCCATCGTCGGGCTCTTCAGGCTGGCCGGGTCGAGCTGGATCAGCGCCTTGCGATAGAAGGCCGGGCCGCCGGTGCCCAGCACCACCGTCTCGAAGGTGGTGAAGTCCTGCCAGGACTGCCCGCCGTGGGCCAGCGGGATCACGCCGGCCTTCTTCAGCGCGTCGGCGGCGGTGAAGAACTCGTCCCAGCTCGTCGGCGGCTTGACGCCGGCCTTCTTCATCACCTCGGGATTGATCCAGAGCCAGTTGACGCGGTGCACGTTGACCGGCACGGCGATGTAGTGGCCCTTGTACTTCACGATGTCGCTGATGACCGGCAGCAGCAGCTCGTCCCAGCGCTCGGCCTTGGCGACGGTGTCGATGTTGGCCAGCATGCCTTCGGCGGCCCAGTCCTGCAGCAGCGGGCCCTTGATCTGCGCGGCGGTCGGCGCGTTGCCGGAGATGGCGCGCGACTTCAGCACCGTCATCGCCGCGTCGCCGGCGCCGCCGGCCACCGCGAAGTCCTTCCAGTGGTGGCCCTTGGCCTGCAGCGAGTCCTTCAGGCCGGAGATGGCCTTGGCCTCGCCGCCGCTGGTCCACCAGTGCAGCACTTCCAGGTCCCCGGCGCGCGCCGGGCCGGCCAGCGCGCCCAGGGTCGCGATCGCCGCGGTGGCGAGCACGGCGCGTCGGGTCAGGTGAATGGTCTTCATCGTTTGTCTCCTTTTGTGGTCTGGGGGTGGATCGGAAGGATGAGCAGGCGCCGTCAGTCGATGCAGCTGGTGCTGTCGCGCACCACCAGCTCGACCGGCAGGGTCACGGTCAGCGCCTCCGGCGTCGGCAGCTCCAGCAGCAGCTCGACGCCCTTGACGCCCAGCGCCGTCTTGTCGACGCGGACGGTGCTCAGCGGCGGGTGGCTGACGGCGGCGCCGCCGATGTCGTCGAAGCCGATGACGGCGATGTCCTCGGGGATGCGCAGGCCGGCGTTCAGGCACTGCCGCAGGGCCACCAGGGCGGCGCTGTCGTTGAAGCAGACCACCGCGTCGGGCCGGCGGCGGCGGTCGAGCAGGCTGCGCATGGCCGCGGTGATGCCGGCCTCGCCGTCGCCCAGCTGCGGCGCGATGATCTCCAGGTCCGGGTCGGCCTGGACCTTGGCCTCGAACAGCGCCCGCCGGTAGCCGCGGGCGCGCTGCTCCAGGCTGTAATGCGCCGGCGAGCCCGAGATCAGCGCGATGGTCCGCCGCCCGCTGCGCAGCAGGTGGCTGGTGGCCAGGAAGCTGCCGTGCTGATGGTCCGGGTTGACCGAAGTCATGCCGCGGCGATGCATGTCCACCAGCACCATCGGCTTGCCGCTGCGCTTGAGCGCGTCCAGCACCTCGGGCTCGAAGTAGCCGACGCACAGGTAGGCGTCGAGCTGGTGGACGCGCACCTGGTCGATCACCGGCTGCTCCGGCCCGGCCACGAGGAAGGAGAGCGACAGGCCTTCTCTCTTGCAGGCCTGCTCGGCGCCGTGGAGCACCGCCGAGAAGAAGGGGCTGGACGCCAGCGTGTTGTGCTGGCTGTGCAGCAGGAAGCCGATCCGGCGGATCTTCTTCTTGCGCAGGTGGTTGACGTCGTAGCCGAGACGCATGGCGGTCTCGCGCACGATCTGGCGGGTCTGCTCCGACAGGCCGGACTGGTTGCGCAGGCCGCGCGAGACGGTGCCGATGGACAGGCCGGCGCTTGGCGATATCGCGGATGGTGATGCTGCTCATGGGTTGGGGGCGATTCTTGGAAAGCCCGTTTCAAGGGTCAACGAAGTCGCACGAGTTTCCCAACTGTTTAGGACGGTTCGCTAAACACCCCAATCCTGACGACGATCGCTTCAGTTATTGACGCGATCGTGCTTCCGGCAGGACGCGGTCGTTCTCGCTCAACCCGCCGCCCAGCGCCTTGTAGA
>NZ_VOSR01000582.1:0-1853 GCF_007997345.1 Mitsuaria sp. TWR114 | reverse complement strand
CGCGCCGCGCTGGCCGACGCGGGGATCGAGCCGGCGCAGGTCGGCTACGTGAACGCGCACGGCACGGCCACGGACGTGGGCGACGCGGTCGAGGCCGAATCGCTGGCGCGCGTCTTCGGTCCGCGCGGCGTGCCGGTGAGCGCGACCAAGGCGCTGCACGGTCACCTGATCGGCGCCGGCGGCGCGCTGGAGCTGATCGCCTGCGTGCAGGCGCTGCGCCGGGGCGAGCTGCCGCGCAGCGCGAATGTGCGCACGAGCGCGCTCGAGGAGATCGCGGATGTGATCCGCGAGCCGCGGGCCTTCGACCCATCCAAGTCGATGGTCAGCAATTCCTTCGCATTCGGCGGGAGCAACGTGTCGCTGGTGGTCCAGTCACCGGATTGACTCAGAACAGTGGGGAGTCCTCACGGCCGTACAGCCTTGAGCCATCGATCGCAAGTAGCGCATAAACTACAGTGATCGGGTGATCACCGTCCAGTCCACCCGCACGTTCGACAAGTGGCTTCTTCGTCTCAAGGACTTTGAAACGAAGCAACGCATCAACGCGCGCATCTCGCGCCTGATGCACGGCTACCCTGGCGACGAGAAAGCCCTCGGCCACGGTGTTCGCGAGCTCCGGATCCATGTGGGTCCTGGCTATCGCCTGTACTACGTCAAGCGTGGTGATCGGCTCATCGTCCTGCTGTGCGGCGGGAACAAGTCGTCACAGGAATCGGACATTCGTACCGCGATGGCACTCGCGAAAGGGGAGTTTCAAGATGGCTGAGAAGGTGCGGACCTATGACCCGGCAGAACTGCTGACGTCGGAAGAGTCGATCGCGATCTTCATGGCAGACGCATTCGAAACGAATGACGCGGGTTACATCGCATTTGCCCTGGGCATGGTGGCGCGAGCCAAGGGAATGTCCCAGGTCGCCGAGCAGACGGGCCTGTCCCGCGAGCATCTGTATCGCTCTTTCAGCGAAAAGGGGAATCCGACGCTACGCACGCTCCTGGCTGTGCTCAACGCGCTCGGCATCGAGTTGACGGCCCGACCGGCCGTCGCTCACTGAGCGCCCTTCTCCCGCTTCACCTCAAACCGCTCCAGCAGCGTCGCCAGTTCCGCCGCGGAGCGCAGGCCCAGCTTCGTGAACGCCCTCGCGCGGTGGACCTCCACCGTGCGGATCGCGATGCCCAGTTCATCCGCGACCTGCTTGTTCAGCTTGCCGGCCGCCACCAGCACCGCGACCTCACGTTCGCGGTCGGTCAGGCTGGCGAGCCTGCCGGCCACGTCCGCATGAGCGCGCGATTCGCGCCAGCGGTGGACGTCCGTGGCGATCGCGCGCTGCACCTTGTTCACCAGCGCCTGGTCGTTGAACGGCTTCTCGACGAAATCGACCGCGCCCTTCTGCATCGCATCCACCGCCATCGGGATGTCGCCGTGACCGCTCAGGAAGATCACCGGCAGCGGCACCCCGCGCGCGATCAGCTCGTCATGCACCTGCAGCCCGGACAGCGGCTCCATCCGCACATCCAGCACGATGCAGCCATGCGGATCGATCGCCTGGTCCAGCGCCTCGAACAGCGCCGGCCCGCTCGCATGCGCGTCCACCCGCAGACCGTGCGAGCGCATCAAGAAAGCCAGCGCGTCGCGCACCGCCGCCTCGTCGTCCACCAGGTGGACCGTCGCCTGTGGGTCGCTCATCGCGCGCCCTCCTTGTATGAATCGACGCCCGCCTCGCCCGCGCCGCACGGCCCGGTCTCCTGACACAGCGGCAGCGTGAAGCTGATCCTCGCCCCACCCAGCGCGCCTGCGCCGGCCTCCATGCCGCCGTGGTGCGCCTCGATCACCGAGCGGCAGATCGCCAGCCCCA
>NZ_VOSR01000581.1:0-5825 GCF_007997345.1 Mitsuaria sp. TWR114 | reverse complement strand
ATCAGCATGTCGTCGCTGCGTCGGGCAGCCCGAACAGCAGGTTCTCGCGCAGCGTGCCGGCGAACAACCAGGCGTGCTGCGGCCCGTAGGCCAGATGCGACGCACGCCAGCCGGCGTGGATCTGCTGCTGGTCCACGCCGTCCAGGTAGACCGTGCCGCGCGTCGGCTTGGACAGGCCGCAGGCCAGCGACAGCAGCGTCGTCTTGCCGGCGCCGACGGTGCCGAGGATCGCGACCTTGTCGCCCGGACGGACGTGCAGGTGACCGATGCGCAGCGGGTCCTTCTGGCCGGGGTAGGCGAACTCGACGTCGTCGAATCGCAGCTCGCCGCGGAGGGTCTCGGGAACGATGGGGCGCTCGATGGCCTCGTTGTCGACCTGCAGCTTGAAGATCGCGTCGAGCGCCTTCATCGAAGCCCGGGCGCTGCCCAGTTGCACCAGCAGCGGCGGGATGGAGGCCAGCGGCGACAGCACGCGGCCCGAGAGGATCGAGCAGGCGACGATCGCGCCCTGCGTCAGGTGTCCCTCGATCGCGAGGACCGCGCCGACGCAGATCAGCGAGACGTAGCTCGCCTGCTGCAGAGCCGCGGCGATGTAGGAGGTGGTGTCGCTTTCATGCTTGAGGGCCAGGCTCTGCGTGGCATTCACTTCACACAGGCCGGCCCAGCGCGCCTCGAAGCGCCAGGCGGCGCCCAGGCCCTTGATGGCCTCCGTGCCTTCGATGGTTTCCACCAGCAGGCCGGTCTTGGCGTTCGCGCCAGACTGGTTGCTGGCGGTCAGGCGGACGATGCGCCGGGCGCGCAGCAGGCCGGTCAGCACGGTGACGCCGAACAGCACCAGCGCCGGCAGCGCCATCCAGAAACCGCCGATCGCCGCGATCACCAGGGCGAAGATCAGGGCCATCGGCATGTCGAAGAGCAGGAACAGCGTGCTGGTCGACAGGATCCCGCGGATCGACTCGAAGCTCTGGACCTGCGACGCGAGCGTGCCGACCGAGCCCGGGCGCTGATCCAGGCGCACCGCGTTCAGGCGGGCCATCAGCGCCTTGGAGATGCCGACGTCCAGGCGCTTGAGTCGCGGCTCCAGCAGCGAGGCCCGGGCCAGCTTCAGCAGGAACTCGATCAGCACGGCCAGGCCGACGCCGGCGGTCAGCACCCACAGGGTCTGGACGCCCTGGTTCGGAATGACCCGGTCGTAGACCTGCATGGAGAAGAAGGAGATCGCGATGCCGATCGTGGCCAGCACCAGGGAGAGTCCGGCGGCCTCCATGAAGATCGGCCATTGCCCGCGGACCTGCGAGAGCATCATGCGACGCGCGCTGGTGACGCTCGACGGCGCACGGTCCGCGTCGGCGATGGCGTGGAGGCAGGCAATGCCGTCGAGGACGAGCTCGCGACGGACGCCATCGGCGCCGGCGCAGGTCCACAGGCCGTGCGCGGTGCGGGCGGTCACCACTTGCCAGCCGTGTTCGGCGTGATGACACAACAGGGGCAACGCGGCGCGTTGGGGCTCGTGCAGGACGACGAACCGGGTCTGCTCGTCCAGGCGCCCGGCAAGTTCGCGCGCCGCGTCCAGGCCGTCCCCCGCGAGCGCCGACGACGCGGCGTGCTGGCGGATGCGTTCGATCGGAACGGCCGGCCCGTGATGCGCATCCATTGGGTGAGGACGGCGGCAAGCGCGTCGGAGGCAAGCGGCGGCGCGGTCGTCGAGTCGGACGACGAGGAGAGGAGGGCGGTCATGGCGGATCCTGAAATGAGGGCGACAGGGGGAAGCAGGCTGCAAGCGGTCAGTCGCCAGCGGCGGCGTCGCCCAGCAGCAGGCCCAGGCGGTAGCGGCCGGCGCGTTCGTCGATCGCGGCGTCGCGCTGGGTCTGGCGGGTGGCGTGGGCTTCGCGGACCATGTTCAGCAGGTCCAGCCAGGCGCGTTTGCCGGCGTCGAATTGCCGGCGGTAGGACGCCAGCACCTCTTCGCCTGTGGCGGCGGTGAGCTCGGCGTTGCGCAGCGACGCGCCGGCGGCGGCGAAGCGCGTGTATTCCAGCTGGTAGTTGCCCAGGAGATCCTGTTCGGTCGCGTCGACCGCGGCCTCCGCGGCGGCGATGCGGGCCCGCGCGGCGTTGACGCGGCGAGTCCCGACAGGCCGCCCTGCAGGCCCGCCTGGAACACGAGGCCGACGCGCTGGTCCCGGTAGGCGCCGCTCTGGTGCTCCAGGCGCAGGCTGATGGTCGGCAGCAGCGCCGCCTTGGCCTTGGCCAGTTCGTCGCGCGCCAGGTCGACGTTGGCGCGAGCCAGCGCGATCTCGGGCGAGAGCTGGATGTGGTCCAGCACCTCGTGCAGCTCGGGCGGGGCGGGCTGGGCGCCATCGAGCGCCGCGCCCAGCGACGGCTCCACCACCGCCTGCCGCTGCAGGGCGAGGCGGTCGCGCTGCAGGCCTTCCTCGAGCCGTGCCTGGGCCAGTTCGGCCTGGACGGCGCTTTCCCGGGAGGCTGCGAGCGCCGCATCGGCGTTCGTCGCGACGCCGGCCTGGTGGCGGCGCCGGATCATGTCCAGGAGTTGGCGGTGGCTGTCCTGGAGCGTCTCGAGCGCCTGGACGCGTCCACGCGCCTTTGCCCAGTCCGCCCAAGTCTGGACGATCCGGAGTTTGAGCTGCAGCTGCGCCGCGAGCAATTCCTGCTGGCTGCCGCGCAGGGCGGTCCGGGCAGCGCTGAGGTTGGCGGTCAGCAGGCCGCCGCTGAACAGCGGCTGCTGCACGCGCACCACGTTCACATAGCGATGGGTGCCGCCCGCGAGTTCCCGGCTGATGCTGGGCGACGGGCCGAACTGCCATTTCGCGGCGGTGATGCCGTCCTCGGCCGCGGTGATCGACGCCCGCGCGCGCTCGATCGAAGGATCTTCGGCCAGGGCGGTCAGCAGGAAGTCGTCCATCGCGGCGCCCCAGTGGGACGCGGGAGGCGTTACGGCAGGCTGGCTGGGGGCCGAGGCAACCGAGGCCGCGGCTTCAGGCGCGGGGATCGCCGCGGAGGCGTCGTCGGCGATGGCCGGGACGGCGGTGGCGGAGAGGGTCGCGGCGATCGCGATATATCGCCAGGTTTTCGAACCGGGAATATGGATCCAGGTCGTCGCTGGGCAGGGGTTTTGAGTCAGCACCGGAAACTCCGTGGAGTGGTTTTGCTTCGGTGCTCAGTTTCCTTTCTCGTCTCGCCGGCCAACAATAGCATTCATTTGCTAGCCTTTTGTCACTCTTTGATCTGCTGCCCCTGAATGCCGAATTGCGACTAGCAAATTTGAGTAGTGCTGGCCAGCGGAGGCCGGCGGGGAATGTCGGTTGCCAACATCCCGTCTTCACCCCTTCCCCGAGGAGTCGTCATGACTAACCCTTCTGAAGACCTGGAGCCCTGCATGCGGGCCTGCGCCGAGGCGCTGCTCGCGACCCGGCAATGCGCGAACGCCTGTATCCGTTCCGGCGACCGCACCCTGGAAGCCTGCGCCCTGCTGAACCTGGATTGCGCCGCCCTCTGCGAGGCCACCCTGGGCGCGCTCTCCCGGGAGTCCGAGCATCACGGTGACTTCTGCGCGTTGTGCGCCCACCTGTGCCGAGCGTGCGCCGAGGAGTGCGAGCGGCATTCCCATGCCCATTGCAAGCGTTGCGCGCAAGCCTGCCGCGCCTGCGCCGAGGCCTGCGACGTGCACGCGGGCGAGCGGCACCGGCTGCAGCCGGGCCATTGAGCTGCGCAGCCCGCGTTCAGTACTTGCCTGGCGCGACGCCGATATTCGTCTGGCCGATGGTGAATTTCCCACTCGGCTGGCGTTTATATCGCCGCGATCGAGTTTTTGTTGACATATTCCGTGGAGGCGAATTTCGTGGGTCTGGATCAACTGGAGATATTCGCGTCAAGGGCTATGACTCCGGTTTGCCGTCGAATATTCACTTTGATTTGACGTTTCGCAAAAGCGAAGCCGCCACGGCTGCCCGGCGGCGCCCGTCAGCGAGGAGCGACCACCTCGTGGCGCGGTGCCGCGACGGCCGCCACCAGCGGCAAGGTCAGGGTCGAACGCGCCCCGTCCGGGCCGCGCTCGAAGCGGTACTCGCCGCCCATGCGGCGCGCCCGCTCGCGCATGTTGATGAGCCCCTGCCCGGTGGAGGTGCCGAACGCCGGCCGCACCGCGGGTGCGGGGCCGGCGGCGGATTGGCCGTCGTCCTCGACCACCACGACGAGGAGGTCGCCGTCCAGCCGCAGCGAGAGGTTCAGGCGCGAGGCGCGGGCGTATTTCAGCGTGTTGGCCACGCTCTCCTCGACGATCCGCATCACCTCCTTGGACAGCCCTCCGAGCAGCACGCATTCGCGGTCGTTCTCGATGTCGTAGCTGACCTGGAAATCGGGCGCGCTCAGCAGCGCGTCCAGGTCCACGCCGTAGTCGAACAGGATGTCCTGGATCGGCCGGTGTTCGGTGGTGTCGGTCTCGCTGATGACCTCGCGCACGCCCTGCAGCACGTCCAGCAGGCCGCGCTCGACCTGATCGCGGTCGAGGCGGCCATCGCGGACGCTGAAGATCGTCCGCACCAGCTTCGACCCGATGCCGTCGTGCAGCTCGCTGTAGATCCGCTCGCGTTCCTCCTGCGCCGCCTCGCCGCGCTCGAGGTCGCGCTGCCGGGCGTGGCTGACGGCCAGTTCCATCTCGCGCCGGCGCAGCGCTTCGGCCAGGATGCGGTTGGCCTCGCGCACATGCTCGACGCTGACGCGGAACTTCGCCAGATGCACCCGGGCCATCACGATCAGCAGCGGCGGCAGGGCGAGGTGGGTCAGGTAGATCGGCGCGGTGAGCAGGCGCATGAGCGTCCCGTCGTCCTCGCGGGGCGCGCGCCGCACCAGCTGCATCAGCACGTTGTAGTCGTGCAGGATGAGCGCGCCGGCCGCCAGCACCACGACCAGCAGCAGCACCGCGTCGCTGCTGCGGGTGCGCCACGCGTGGCGCGCCAGCCGCAGGATCGCCCAGGCCTGGAAGGGCACCAGCACCCAGATCCAGAACATGTCCAGGTCCCACTCGACCACCTGTCCCAGGAAGGGCCAGACCGTCGCCGCCCCGGCCGAGATGGCCACCAGCGTCGTCAGCGCGCGGCGGCTCAGCGGCTGGTCGATGTAGCGCAGGATGAACTGGATCAGCAGCACGTTGAGCGCGCCCGCGCACAGGTAGAAGGCCCAGAGCCAGGCGGGGCGCCACCCGGCCGGCATGTAGATCCACAGCGACAGCGTGTAGACGGCCGCCCAGATCAGCGACGCCGCGCCCAGCAGCCCGAAGGCGGGATCGCTGCGATTCGCCAGCCACACGCCCACCATGAACAGGCCGGCCAGCAGGCAGAAGCCCCGCGATGCGTTCGCCAGCGTGCGGCACAGGAAATGGATCGACTCGGCGACGTAGGCGGCGTGATCCGCCGGACCGATCAGCACGGGCGCGATCGTGAAGTAGGGCTCCCAGCTGTTCACTTCGAGGGTGACCCGGTTCGGGCCGTCGCGGCGCAGCAGCTTGGGCGGCAGTTCCACCACCAGCGGGCGGAACCACATGAAGCGGGCCCGCGCGCTGGATTGCGCCAGCCCGTTGATCCAGACGCCGTTGAGGTAGATGTCCGCGCCGTTGATCGCCTGCGAGAGCACCAGGCTCTTGGCGGGCGGACGGTGCGCCGTGGCCGGGTCGCCGTCGCGCGCGGGGTCGAATCCATCCTCCGGGCCGATGAACGGGTCGAGGTCGATCTCGAAGACGGCGCGGTGCAGGGACTGGTCGCCGTCGGTGCGGATGAACGCGGGCAGCGCGAGCCGCTCCCGGGCCTCGACGA
>NZ_VOSR01000580.1:0-5221 GCF_007997345.1 Mitsuaria sp. TWR114 | reverse complement strand
GATCGCGGGGATCTTGTTGTTGGGGCTGATGGCCAGGAAGCTCGCGTCGAACTGCTCGCCCGCGCCGATGTCCACGGGAATCACCCGGTAAGGCAGCCGGCATTCCTCCAGCATGATGTGGACCTTGTGGCCATTGGGCGTGGGCCATGAATACACTTCGATCATCACGCGTTCTCCCTAGGGGCGCGGGGCCCCGGTCGCCGACACCTCAATGCACGGACACCAGGCCGCTCGCGCATCGTCCCGCCTCATGGTAATCAAACAAATCAAACAGTGGTTGACCGCCCGCGCCAACTCGGCCCGGTGGCGCCCCTTGAGCGAATGGGCCGCGGAACGCGGCGGCCAACTGCGTCACGCCCGCGACGGCCGCGGCTTCGTGATCGACCTGCCGCGCACCCTGCCCGGCCTGACCCGCATCGAATGGGGGCCCTCGCAACGCAGCTACATCGAGGGCTTCGAGCTGCGCATGAGATGCGAGCTCAAGGTCAATCCCGACATGCAGATGATGCTCATCGAGCGCAAGCTGATGGAGCGCCTGGAGAGCAGCGTCTTCGAGGCCTACACCGACACGCTGCGCACCCGCGTGGACACCGACACGCCGGAGGAGATGCGCTGGCTGGTGATGTTCCCGAAGCAGTCGCAGATCGAGTCCAAGCTCGTGCGGCAGCGCTTCGGCGCGGTCGGCATCAATCGCGAGCTGATCATGGCCTGGCTCGACAAGGACCTGTCCGAGCGCCTGGCCCAGGCGACGCAGGACGTGCTCATCGAGGGCCGGCCCTTCGTGCTGCTGAGCCTGCGCGGCAACGTCTATCTGCGCACCGCGATGCCCGAGCCGGCACTGGCCGAGGTCGAGGCCCTGACCCGCGTGCTGGACGCCGCGGCGGGCAGCGCGCTGGCGGTGCACCAGCGCATCGGGGACGGCGGTCCCTGGCCGACAACCACCTCGGTGGCCTGGCACAGCCGGCCGTCCGAAGGCGACTACGGCGCGCCGGTCTGAGCCGCCCTCGCGGCCTGGCCGGCGATGGCGGCGCATGCCCCACGGCGGCCCGCGCCGCGCACTTCAGGCGAAGAGATCCGCCGCGCCCGCGACCGCCTCGGTGCAATCGATCAGCCGGCCCTGGCCCGTGATGAAGGCGCAGCGCACCGGCTCGCCGGGCTGCAGCGCCATCACCGCCTCGCGATAGCGCCACAGCTGCTGCAGATAGTCCGGGTTGCGCTGCGGCGCCGGATTCAGCTTGTAGTCGAGCACCCACCAGGTCCGCGCGCCCGCGGCGTCCTGCCGGCAGACGAGCCGGTCCAGGCGCATGTCGTGCCCGTTCCAGCTCAGCGGCACCTCGTTGCCGTGCCATACCAGCGCGTCGGCATCGAAGAAGGCGGCGCAGTCGGCGCTGCCCAGGATCGCCTTCACGCTGCGCTGCAGGCGCTCGTCGCGCGACGCGCGTCGAGCCCGTACATCTGGGCCGCCGCCGCCATCAGGCGCTCGAGCGTGTGATCGCGCCCTCGCGGGCCGCTGTGCCACTCCAGCACGCGGTGCAGCGCCTCGCCGAGCGCGGCGCTTTCGTCGACCTCGTCCGGGCTCTGGCCGACCTCGGCGCCCACCCCATCGACCGCCTCGGCGGGCAGCGGCGCGCGCGCGGCAGCACCTTCAAGCGGGCCACGGTGGCAACGCCATCGGCATGCGCGGCGACAGCGGCATGCGCGGCACGAGCGGCACGAGCGGCACGAGCGGCATCCTCAGCGTTGGCGGCATCGACATCCACACTCGCGTCGAGCTCCGGCACCGCCAGCGGCGCCGCGTGCGGCTGCACCCGCGCCCACCAACTCGCCGATGCGCTCTGGCGCTTGGCCGGCGTGCGGCTCAGCAGCAGCCGATGACGCGCCCGGGTCATGGCGACATAGAGCGCGTTCAGCTCCTCGCGCTGGCGCTGCTCCTTTTCGTCGTCGAGCAGCGCTTGCAGCGACGGCGGCGGTTTCGCCTCCGAGACGATGAAGGCCACAGTTCGCGGCACCGGCTCCTGCACCGGCCATGAGATCGCCAGCGCCATGCTTTCGGCGCGCGCCGGCCCGGCTTCCGCGTCCATCAGGACCACGACCTTGGCCTCCAGGCCCTTGGCGCCATGCACCGTCAGCAGCTGCACCGCATCGGGCTCGGCGGGCGCGGCCAGCTTCAGCGCGCGGCTCTTCAGCGCGCGCACGAAGCCGTACAAGCCGGCGTAGCGACCACCATCGAGTTCCAGCGCCAGCGCCAGCAGCGCCTCGACCGCATGCAGTCGCGCACGGCGCTCGCTGGCCGGCACGGCGGCGGCCAGGCGAGCCATCAGGTCGCCCTCGTCGACGATCGCATCCAGCAGGTCGTGCGGGCTGCGCAGCGCGGCCACCGACGCCCAGCGCGACAGCAGGCCCTGCGCGCGTCGCAGCGCCTCGCTCAGCGACGCCGGCTCGGCCTGCAGCAGGACCTCCCACCAGGAGCGCGTGACCGGCCCGGTCGAGCTGACTGCGGATTCGTCACTGTCCGCCGAGCCGTTCGGCGGCGCATCGTCCGCCAGAGGCGCTTCATCGACCGCGGGCGTCGACCGGCGCGCTTGCGGCGGCTCCTGGCCGAGCCAATGCGCGGAGCGCGACGCGGCCGCGAGCCACAGCAGGTCGGCCTCGGTGGCGCCGAACAAGGGGCTGCGCAGCGCATGCGCCAGCGACAGCTGATGCCCGCTGGACGCCAGCGCATCCAGCAGCGCGAGCAGGTCCCGCACGTCCGGCGCGTCGAGCAGCGCCATGTCCTCCGGCGCCGCATGCGCGATGCCCAGGCCCTTGAGCACCTGCGCCAGCACCCGCAGCCCTTCGCGCTTGCGCGCCAGCACGAACACGTCGCCCGGCTGCACCTGGCCGTCCCTCAGCAACGCCGCGATGCAGGCGGCGATGCGCTGGGCCTCCGCTTCACGGCGATGCAGTTCCGGCTCGCGCCGCGGCTCGGTCAGGCTCGGGCGCCAGGTGTCCGCGTCGCGCGTGGCCGCCGCGGATTCCGCGTCGTCCGCCTCGTCGCCCGCGATGAAGTGGACGCCATCCAGCGGATCGCCGCCGCCCGCCTCGGTGGTGTGGGCCCGGAAGCCGGTGTACTGCTGCGCCAGGCTGGCCTGCTCGAACACCGCGTTCACCGCCGCCAGCACCGGCGCCGAGTTGCGCCGCGTGTGATCGCAGGCCAGCAGCACGCCGTCCAGGCCTTCGCGCACGAAGTCCCGCGCCGCGGCGAAGACGCGCGGTTCGGCGCGTCGGAAGCGGTAGATGCTCTGCTTGGGATCGCCCACGATGAACACCGAGGGCGGCCGTTGTCCGCTGGCGCCGCCCCCGGCGCCGACATAACCCGACAGCCACGCGTACAGCGCGTGCCACTGCAGCGGGCTGGTGTCCTGGAATTCGTCGATCAGCAGGTGTCGCACCTGGCTGTCCAGCCGCTCCTGCACCCAACCCGACAGCTCGGCGTCGCCAAGCAGCGCCAGCGCACCGCGCTCGAGGTCGTTCATGTCGACGAGGCCGCGCTCCCGCTTCAGGCGCTCGAAGGCCTCCAGCAGCGTCAGCGCGAGCCCGCACATCTGCTGGTGCCAGGCGCGCGCGTCGGCCTGGTCCAGCGCCAGCTGCAGCCGGGCGAGCCGGTCGCCCAGCTCGAGCAGCAGCGGCGAATCGCCCAGCGCCTTCACCAGCGTGCCCTTCTGCGTGAACAGCTCGGCGCGCACGGCGGCGAGCGCGCGGGCTTCAGCCTGCGGCTCGTCCCGGGGCGCCGACAGCGCCGCCTCCAGCGCCAGCGCCGCGGCCTTCTGCGTCTTGTTCCGCCCTTGCCCCAGCTCGGCGGCGAGCGCCTGCAGCTCGCCGCGCATCGCGGTGAAGGCGTCGATCGGCTCGCCGAACGCGGCCAGTTCGGGCACCACCTCGGCCGCCGTCGGCACGCTGTCCATCAGTCGTCCGTGCGCCTGCGCCAGGCGCAGCTCGACGCGCTTGTCGAAGGCCGCCATCAGCCAGTCCTGCAGCTTGTTGCGGCCGTGGACCAGGCAGAGCTCGCGATAGATCGCCAGCAGCGATTCGTCCGCCAGCACGGCCGCGTGGAAGCACTGCCAGAGCTCGGGCATCAGGTCGGTCTCGTCCTCCAGCAGCTGCAGCTCGGGCGACAACCCCTGCGCGCGCAGCAGTTCCAGCGGCGCGGCGCGCAGCAGCTGGGAGAACCAGGCGTGGAAGGTGCGGATCTCCACCGGCCGCGCTTCCTGCAGCAGGCGCTGCTGCAGCGTCGCCAGCCGCGGAGCGAGCGCCTCGGCCTGGGCCTGCGGCAGGCCGCGCTGGCGCAGCGCGAGCACGCGGCCCGCGTCGTCGCAATGGGCGAATTCATGCAGCCACTCGTTCAGGCGGGCGCGCATCTCGCCGGCCGCCTTGCGGGTGAAGGTGATCGCGACGATGTCCTGCGGCCGGGCACCGTCCAGCAGCGCGCGCAGGATGCGCGACACCAGCATCCAGGTCTTGCCCGCACCGGCGCAGGCCTCGACGACGACGCTGCGCGCGGGATCGCAGGCCAGCGCGTAGAAGCGCTCGCGGGCGACCGGCGCGCCGTCGAGGGTGTAGGCGGCCGCGGTGCCGGCGAGGGTGCCGGTCGCGATGTCGGTCGTCATGTCCGTCGAGCCGGTCACGGCGCGGCTCCTTCCCAATCGTCGCGACGGCACAGGCCGCGCATCTCGCAGTAGGCGCACGCGACGCCCTCGCCCAGCGCGGGCAGGGGATCGCCCGCGTGGATGGCCATCAGGTCGCCGCGCAGGCCGTCCAGCATGACGGCGGCGGTGGTGGCGACGTCCTCGTGCTCGATCGGGGTGATGCCCTTCGAATCGTCTAGGGCCAGGTATTGCGCGCGGAGCGGTGCGTGGGAGCCCGAATGTCCCATCAATACGGCATAGACGGCGAGCTGCGTATCCTCGAGCGGATTCGCGACCTTGTCCTTGAGGCCCTTGACGCTGCCGGTCTTGTAGTCGACGAGCAACTGCCCCTCGGGCGACTCGTCCACCCGGTCGATGCGGCCCAGCAGCGCCAGGTCCTCCAGCGCCGGCTCGATCCCGGCCCACGGACGCACGCGGCGATCGACCTCGCCGCGCTCGAAGCGCTGTCCCTCGGACTCCCGCTCGGCCAGCCAGTCCAGGTAGGCCGGCAGGAAGCGCGCGAAGCTCGCCGAATACGGCAGGAACTCCGCCGGCGC
>NZ_VOSR01000058.1:0-1143 GCF_007997345.1 Mitsuaria sp. TWR114 | reverse complement strand
AGGCCGATGCGGCGCAGGCCGGCAAGCAGTTGGTCCGCGCTGCGGCGCACATGCAGGATGACCGGCAGCCCGTGGCGCTTCGCGAGCTTCAGCTGCTCCAGGTAGAAGAACCGCTGCCTGGCCTCGTCCAGGTCCTTGACGAAGACGTCCAGCCCGATCTCGCCGATGCCGACCAGGCGCGGATCGTCGCGGCACTCGGCGAGCATCCGGTCGAGCCGCCCGAGGTCGTCCTCGCGCGCCTGCATCACGTAGAGCGGATGGATCCCGAGCGCGTAGCTGAACCCCTGCGCATGCGCCAGCGCCCTCACCCGCTCGAAGTTGCCGGCGACCACCGCCGGGATCACGATCTGCGACACCCCGGCCGCGCGGGCGCGCGCCACGACGGCGTCACGATCCGCGTCGAACTCCGACGCGTCGAGGTGGCAGTGGGTGTCGGTCCACATGGGTCCGCAGGGCTCCACCGACGGCGGCGCGGTCCGGGGACCGCTCAGCGGAAGACCACCGTGCGGTGGCCGTTGAGCAGCACGCGATGCTCGGCATGCCACTGGATCGCGCGGGCGAGCGTCACGCATTCGGTGTCGCGGCCGATGGCGACCAGTTGGTCCGGCGTCATCGAGTGGTCGATGCGGGCCACGTCCTGCTCGATGATCGGGCCCTCGTCGAGGTCGGAGGTCACGTAGTGCGCGGTCGCGCCGATCAGCTTGACGCCGCGCTCATGGGCCTGGTGGTACGGGCGCGCGCCCTTGAAGCTGGGCAGGAAGCTGTGATGGATGTTGATCGCCCGGCCTTCCAGGAAGCGGCACATCTCCGGCGACAGGATCTGCATGTAGCGCGCCAGCACGACCAGGTCGATCTGCTGCTCCTCGATCAGATCGCGGATCTTGCGCTCCTGGGCCTGCTTCTGCTCGTCGGTCGCGTGCAGCAGCGGCAGGTGGTGGAAGGGGATGTCGTGCGAGGCGGCCAGCTGATAGAAGTCGCGGTGGTTGGAGACGATGGCCGGAATCTCGATCGCCAGGTGGCCGGTCTGCACGCGGAACAGCAGGTCGTTCAGGCAGTGTCCGAGCTTGGACACCAGCAGCAGCACGCGCGTCTTGCGCTGCGCGTCGACCAGTTCCCAGTCCATCGCCAGCCGGCCGGCCAGCG
>NZ_VOSR01000579.1:0-4391 GCF_007997345.1 Mitsuaria sp. TWR114 | reverse complement strand
GTGCTGCGCGCGAAGACCGTCTCGAAGCCCTCGCGCGGCGGCAGGCCGGTGTGCTGCGTGAGCAGCTGGCCGGCGCGCGGCTTGTTCGGCGCGACCTTCTGCCCCGCGTTCGTCGAGTTCTTCCGGCGCGCCGACTCGTAGCCGCCGTCCGTGCCCGTGGGCTGGAAGGTCGGGATCAGGTGATGCTTGCCGTTGCCGATCAGGTCGGCGCGGCCCATGTCCTTGAGCGCCTCGCGCAGCAGCGGCCAGTTGTTCGGGTCGTGGTAGCGCAGGAAGGCCTTGTGCAGGCGTCGCCGGCGCTCGCCCTTGACGATGTCGACCGGCTCGCTGTCCCGCGTCACCTTCTTCAGCGGGTTCTTGCCCGAGTGGTACATCGCCGTGGCCGTGGCCATCGGGCTCGGGTAGAAGGTCTGCACCTGGTCGGCGCGGAAGCCGTTGCGCTTGAGCCAGAGCGCCAGGTTCATCATGTCCTCGTCGGCCGTGCCCGGATGCGCGGCGATGAAGTAGGGAATCAAGAACTGCTTCTTGCCGGCGGCGGCGCTGGCCTGCTCGAACAGCTGCTTGAAGCGGTCGTAGGTGCCGATGCCCGGCTTCATCATCTTGGACAGCGGGCCGCCCTCGGTGTGCTCGGGCGCGATCTTCAGGTAGCCGCCGACGTGGTGCGTCACCAGCTCCTGGATGTACTCGGGCGATTCGATCGCCAGGTCATAGCGCAGGCCCGAGCCGATCAGGATCTTCTTCACCCCGCGCAGCGCCCGCGCGCGGCGGTACAGCTTGATCAGCGGGCCGTGGTCGGTGTGCAGGTTGGGGCAGATGCCCGGATAGACGCAACTGGGCTTGCGGCAGGCGGCCTCGATCTCGGGGCTCTTGCAGCCGATGTGCCACATGTTGGCCGTCGGGCCGCCCAGGTCCGAGATGATCCCGGTGAAGCCCTTGACCTTGTCGCGGATGTCCTCGATCTCGCGAATGATCGAGTCCTCGCTGCGGCTCTGGATCACGCGGCCCTCGTGCTCGGTGATCGAGCAGAAGGTGCAGCCGCCGAAGCAGCCGCGCATGATGTTCACGCTGAAGCGGATCATTTCCCACGCCGGGATCTTGGTGCCGTGGTCGTGGCTGCCGTTCTCGTCGGCATAGACCGGGTGCGGGCTGCGCGCATAGGGCAGGTCGAAGACGTGGTCCATCTCGACCGTCGTCAGCGGGATCGGCGGTGGGTTCAGCCAGACGTCGCGGTCGACGCCGCCCGACGAATGCCGCTGCACCAGCGCGCGGGCGTTGCCCGGGTTGGTCTCCAGGTGCAGCACGCGGTTGGCGTGGGCGTAGAGGACCGGATCGCTCTTGACCTGCTCGTAGGCGGGCAGGCGGATCACGGTTCGGTCGCGCGGCGTCACGAGCGCTCGGCCGTCGCTGCCGTTCTTCGCCAGCGTCTGGCGGACGATCTTGATCGGCTTGATCTCCGGCATGCCGGCCGCCGCCGGAGCTGCCGCACCCGCGGTGGCACCATCCGCGCCCGCGGCCTGCGCCTGCTGCTTCGAGCAATCCGTGCCCTGGTCGGCGGCCGCTTCCTCGGTCGTCATGTAGGGGCTGAGCAGCGCATCGATCTTGCCGGGCGCGTCGACCTCGGTGGAGTCGATCTCGAACCAGCCGTCCAGCGACGCGTCGTCGGGCTTGCGCATGAAGGCGGTGCCGCGCACGTCGGTGATCGATTCGATGGGTTTCTTCTGCGCCAGGCGGTGGGCGATCTCGATGATCGCGCGCTCGGCGTTGCCGTAGACGAGCAGGTCGGCCTTCGAATCCACCAGGATCGAGCGCCGGACCTTGTCCTGCCAGTAGTCGTAATGCGCGATGCGCCGCAGCGAGGCCTCGATGCCGCCGATGATCACGGGGACGTCCTTGAACGCCTCCTTGCAGCGCTGCGTGTAGACCAGCGTCGCGCGGTCCGGCCGCTTGCCCGCGGCGCCGCCCGGCGTGTAGGCGTCGTCCGAGCGGATCTTCCGGTCGGCCGTGTAGTGGTTGATCATCGAATCCATGTTGCCGGCCGCCACGCCGAAGAACAGGTTCGGTTTGCCCAGGGCCCGGAACGGATCCGCCGAATTCCAGTCCGGCTGCGCGATGATCCCGACCCGGAATCCCTGCGCCTCCAGCGTGCGCCCGATCACCGCCATGCCGAAGCTGGGGTGGTCCACGTAGGCGTCGCCGCTGACGATGATGATGTCGCAGCTGTCCCAGCCCAGCTGGGTCATTTCCTCGCGGGACATCGGCAGAAAGGGCGCGGGGCCGAAGCGCTTGGCCCAGAACGGGCGGTAAGCGGTCAGCGCCTTCTGGCCGGTCTTCTTCAGATCGGACAGCGGACGGGTGGGCGGGGGAGCGATGGACACGGCGGCGGCTCGGGCGTGGGCAACCGGCTATTGTCGCCGCACCCTGGGATTTCCCTCAGGGGACCCTGCCCAAATGCAGGGCTTTCCACCGGATTAACGGTTAATCGCGACGATGGACGGCCGCGTCCGCCGACGTTCAGTGGTCGTCGCCGTCGTCGCTGCGGTCGTCTTCCGCCCGATTGGCCGAGCACACCGGCTGGCGCCCCAGCGCGCCGCGCTCGGCGGCGGTCAGCGGGGCGAAGCGGTTCGGCACCGCCACCGTCAAGGAGGAGAGGTAATGCTCCAGCCGCGCCTGCCCGACCTCGATCAGGTCGAAGGCCTCCGGATCCAGCATCCAGTGGTGCAGCAGCCCGCCCACCAGCGCCATCAGACCGATCGCCGCCTGCTGCGAGTCCACCTCCGCCGGCAGCTGGCCCAGCGCCTTGGCGCGCTCGAAGGCCTCGCGGTTGTGGCCGGTCCATTCGCGGTGCGCGGCGACCTTGCGCTCGCGCACGGTGGCCATTTCGCCGACGAACTCGACCCGCGTGTTGGCGATCTCGAAGGCGCGGCGTGTGCGAGCGTTGAACGCGGCGCAGTGCATGACGTTCATCAGGCGCAGCCGCAAGTCGTCCAATGGCCGTCCGGACCGGGCGAGACCGAGGCCTCGAAGTCCTCCTCCAGCGGCATGGTGGCGCGTTCCATCATCGCGTTGAAGAGCTGGACCTTGTCCTCGAAGTGCCAGTAGACGGCGCCACGCGTCACGCCGGCGGCCTGCGCGATGTCCTGCAGCGAGGTGCGCGAGACGCCGCGTTCATGGAACAGCTGCTCCGCGGCGTCCAGCAGGCGGGCGCGGGTTTCCTGGGCTTCTTGTTTGGTTCGGCGGGCCATGGGGCGCGATTGTAGAAGCACGTTCCAGAAACATACATGCATGAATGTATGTATATACTGCGCGACTTTGGGTCGAACCGTGACGGCGCCAGGCGTCGTGGCGGGGAGGGCCCGGGCTTGCCGGAAGCGGCCGCCGATCTCCCGCCTGGCGACATCGCGCCGGGCCGCTCATCCGAAGAACTGATCTGTACTGCGAGAGGAATCCCATCGTGATGTCTACCCCTCTGACAAAAGCAACGCCGGGGTCGGAGCGCCCGAGCCTGAAGGCCGGCGCGCGCATGCTCTACCTGCTGCCGCTGGTGATCTCGATCGCGGCGGTGCTGACCGCCTGCGGCAAGGACGAGGCGGCGGCCGGCAAGGGCGGCCCGGGCGGCGGTGGGATGCCGCCGGCCAATGTCGGCGTGGTCACGGTGGGCCAGCAGGCGGTCGCGCTGCAGACCGAGCTGCCGGGCCGGGTCGAGGCGCTGCGCACCGCGCAGGTCCGGGCGCGCGTCAACGGCGTGGTGCTCAAGCGGCTCTTCACCGAAGGCTCGGAGGTCAAGGCCGGCCAGGCGCTGTTCCTGATCGACCCGGCGCCGTACCAGGCGCAGTTCGACAGCGCCAATGCCAACCTGGCCAAGGCGCAGGCCAACGAGGCGCAGGCCGCCGCGCAGGCCGCGCGCAACAAGCCGCTGGCCGACGCGAAGGCAATCAGCCAGCAGGAATACATCACCTCGGTGGCGACCGCCAAGGCCGCCGCGGCCGACGTGGCCGCCGCCAAGGCCGCCGTCGTGCAGGCCAAGCTGAGCCTGGACTACGCCCACGTGTACGCGCCGATCTCGGGCCGCATCGGCCGCGCGCTGGTGACCGAGGGCGCGCTGGTCGGCGCGTCCGACGCGACGCAGCTCGCGCTGATCCAGCAGGTCAGCAGCGTCTACGTCAACTTCACGCAG
The DNA here is from genome assembly GCF_007997345.1 of Mitsuaria sp. TWR114. NCBI lineage: Bacteria > Pseudomonadati > Pseudomonadota > Betaproteobacteria > Burkholderiales > Sphaerotilaceae > Roseateles > Mitsuaria sp. TWR114. The sequence goes on along the minus strand of NZ_VOSR01000579.1, from coordinate 217 downwards.
TCGGCCAACGAGGTGCAGGCGATGCGCCGCGCGCTGGCCGCGGGCCAGCTGCGCAGCGCGGGCGCGAATGCGGCGCAGGTCGAGGTCGTCGGCGACGACGGCACTGTCTACCCGCGCACCGGCAAGCTGCTGTTCACCGACCTGAGCGTCGATCCGACCTCCGGCCAGGTGACGCTGCGCGCCGAGGTGCCCAACCCCGACGGCCTGCTGCTGCCCG
>NZ_VOSR01000578.1:0-3753 GCF_007997345.1 Mitsuaria sp. TWR114 | reverse complement strand
GCTGGCCTGGGGCGAGCGCCAGCGCCAGGACGTCAAGGTGCACCGTCCCGAGGTCTGTTATCCGGCGCAGGGCTTCGCGCTGCGCCGGGTCGAGGCGGGCCCGCCGATCGCCACCGAGGGCCGCGCCAGGCCGGTGCCCACGACCGAGTTGCTGGCCGAGGCCCGCGGCGGTGGTTTCGAGGCGGTGCGCTACTGGATCCGCATCGGCGACAACTACGGGGGCGACGGGCTGGGCGCGCGCTGGTACATCCTCAACGAGGGGCTGGCCGGGCGCATTCCCGACGGCATCCTGGTGCGCGCGTCGCAGCGCCTGGCGCAGGCCTCGGCCGCCCCGGGCTCGCAGCGCCTGATGGCGCGTTTCCTGGCCGAGCTGGTCGCGGCGGTGCCGGCGCCCTCCCGCGGGATGCTGGTCCGATGAGCGCGACGAGCAGCCCGCTCAAGGGCACCCCGCGGCCGCAGGGCCTGAATCCCTACGGCAACGACCGCCGGTCGCGCTGGCCGGGCTGGCGCACCCTGTTCGCGGCGGCGGCGCTGGCCGCGGGCTGCATGGTGATGGGGCTGGTCTGCGTCGTGATGGGCGACATGGTGGCGCAGAAGCCGGTGTTCTTCGTCGTGCTGCCGGTGGCGCTGATCGTCGCCTTCATGTTCGTGGCCAATCCGAAGGCGCTGCTGCTGACCATCCTGCTGCTGCGCGCGATCGCCAACCCGGTGCTGGAGGAGGCGCGCTTCGCCAGCTTCGGTGGGCTGGGCGGCCTGGTGAACCTGGCGGTGATCCTGCTGGCGGCGGTCTTCTGGATGCGCGAGCCGCGGCGCATCCCGCGCGTGGCGTGGATGGTGTGGCTGCCCTTCATCGCGATGCAGGCGGTGGGGCTGCTCTATTCGCCGGACAAGCTGCCCGAGCTGCGGACCTTCCTCGGCACGCTGAGCACGATGGCGATGTTCGTGGTGGCCTTCTACGTCGTGGACGACTGGAGCTCGTTCGACCGCATCCTGAAGCTGGTCATCTGGTCCTCGGTGCCGGTGGCGATCTACACGCTGATCGCGATCGCGCGCGGCGACGTGCACGTCACCAACGATCCCGCGGCCATGGGCCGTTACAAGGGCCCGTTCTCCCATCCCAACATCCTGGCCTTCTACCTGGTGCTGATGCAGGGCGTGCTGCTGTACCTGTGGAAGAACGCCCGCACGCTCGCCACCACCACCACCGCCACGCGGCTGGCCATGGCGGGCTACCTGCTGGTCCTGCTGGCGCTGCTGGCGGCGACCAAGACCCGCAGCGCCTGGATGGCCGCCGGCGCGATGTTCTTCCTGTACGGGCTGCTCTTCGAGCGCCGTTTCCTGCTCTATCTGATGCTGGTGCCGCTGCTGGCGCTGCTGGTGCCCGACATCCGCGACCGCGTGCTGGACATCGGCCAGGGCAACGTGGTGGTGCAGTACGCCAAGCTGAACTCCTTCACCTGGCGCCGCGTGCTCTGGGCCGATGCCGTCAGCTGGATGGCGCCGGCCCGCTACCTGTTCGGCTACGGCTCGGGCGGCTTCTTCTTCAACTCGCCGACCTTCTTCAGCCTGAGCGGCGGCATGACCACCGGCGCGCACAGCGTGGCGGTGCAGATGCTGTTCGACGTCGGCGTCGTGGGGCTGGCCACCTACTACTGGAAGTACCTGCGCGCGGCGCAGATCTTCTGGCGCTTCCGCCGCGACGATGCCTTGCTGTCGGCGATGTTCATCGCGCTGCTCATCGGCTACGTGGTGGTCTCGCTGTCGGACAACATGCTGAGCTACCTCGTCTTCAACTGGTTCTTCTGGTTCGTGATGGGCGCGGGCTGCGCCATCGTCTGCCGCGTCCGTCCCGATGTCGGGCATCGGGCGCCGCGGACACTGGGCCGGCGCGCGCGTCCCTGGTCGGTGAGGCCGGCATGAGCGCCGGCGGCACCCGGTCCGCGGTCCTGGACGGCGTGCGCGGGCTGAGCATCGCGACCGTGCTGGTCGCCCACTGGCTGCCGCTCAACGCGTTGCGGCCCCGGCTCAACGAATCGGTCGGCATGCTGGGCATGGCGCTGTTCTTCGTGCTGTCCGGCTACTTCATCGGCAGGCAGGTGCTGGTGCACGTGCACCCGCTGGAGTTCGTCGCCAAGCGCCTGCTGCGCATCCTCCCGCTGGCCTGGCTGGTGGCGGTGGTGGTCGCGGCGATCTGGCACTTCGAGCCCTCGACGCTGGCCGCGCACCTGCTGTTCTACGCCAACCTCAGCGACGCCGGCATGCGCGTGCCGCTGGACCATTACTGGAGCCTGTGCGTGGAACTGCAGTTCTATGCGCTGGCCACCGCGCTGCTGGTGTTCCGTCCCGGCGTGGCGCGGGTGCTGGTCCCGGCGCTGCTGGTGGCGGTGACCGGTTACCGCGTGTACATGAGCGGCTACAGCGGCAGCATCACCTGGTACCGCATCGACGACATCCTGGCGGGCTTCGTGCTGGCGATCCTGCTGCACTCGCCGAGCCGGCGCGAGGCGATCGGATTCTTCGAACGTCCCGTCGTGCTGTGGGGCGCGGCGGCGCTGCTGTGCCTGGCCTGCTACAACGTCGACGGCAACGTCGCGTCCTTCCTGCGGCCCTATGCCGTGCTGTGCCTGACCGGCGCCTTGCTGTGCCAGCCGCGATCGGCGGCGGCGGCCTTCCTGTCCCGCCCGTTCTGGACCTACCTCGCGACGGTGTCCTTCGCGGTGTACGTGCTGCACGTGCCGCTGGAGCACACCTGGCTGGGCAGCGGCGATGTCACCGAAAAGTACCTCAAGCGACCGCTGCTGCTGGCGGCGGTCTTCCTGCTCGCGCACCTGTCGACGTTTTACTTCGAGCGACACTTTATTGCGATGGGCCACCGGCTGAGGATGTCCAATGACGCGGTTCGTAGTGTTTAAGGGTGGACGGATGACGTCGATGCTCACAATCCGTTCCGCCCGCTGGCTGCTGTCGGGCGTGTTCGCCGGACTGGCGGCGGCGATGGGCGCGGGCGCGTGGGCGACGCCGCAGGCCACCGACAAGGCCGATGCCGCCGATCCCCAGGCTCGCGCGGTGCGTCACCTGCGCTTCGGCACCGCCGACCGGCCCTTCGCGGCGGACTCGCCCTGGAACGCGCGCCCGATCGGCGTGACGCTGGGCAGCTTCGAGATCCCGAAGGCGAAGAACTTCCCCACGATGGAAGACGGCAAGTGGTCGACCGGCGTGTTCGTGGCCGCGTCCGACGATCCGCCGGTCACCGTGCTGCCGCTGCCGGGTCGCAAAGGCATCTGGGATCCGGACGCCGAGGCGATGCGCGAGCAGATCACCATCCCGCGCTGGCCCGCCGGCGTCGTGCCCGCGAGCGCGGCCGATGGCCATGGCGACATCGTCGACCCGGTGGACCGCGTGATCCATTCCTTCAACGTGCTGCGATTCATCGACGGCCAGTGGCGCGCCGACCAGTACGCGTGGACCCGCCTGGACGGTCGCGGCTGGGGCGAGCCCGGTCACTACTTCCAGGGCGCCCGCGCCGCGGCGGTGCCGACGATGGGCGGCCTGGTGCGCGCGAAGGAGATCGACGACGGCGACGAACTCTTCCGGCACGCGCTGGCGATGTCGCTGACGCACACCGGGCTGTCGGCCGATCCCGCCTACATCTTCCCGGCCACCTCGGCCGACACCGGCGCCAGGTCCAACACCGGCCAGATCCCGCAGGGCGCGCTGCTGATGCTGCCGCCGGACTTCGACGTCAGCCCCATC
>NZ_VOSR01000577.1:0-3155 GCF_007997345.1 Mitsuaria sp. TWR114 | reverse complement strand
GAGCGCCAGCGCGATCAGCAGCAGCGGCAGCCCGATCAGGGCCCGCACCAGCCAGCGTCGGGGCGCGCCGGGTCGGCGGTGGCTGTCCTTGGCGCTCTTGTCATTCATCGATGGGCTCTCCGCTTGCGGGCCGGGATTGTGCGTGCGCCTGGCAACAGGATCGCTACAGCGTTTCCCTAGAATCCCGCGCCATGTTCCGAGACGACCGCGACCCTACCAAATCCGCCGGCCTGCCGCCCGAGCCGTCCCGTCGCCGCTGGCTGCTTGCAGCCGGCGCCGCCGGCCTGGGCGTGCTGGGCGGCTGCACGACGCTGTCGCCCAACAGCGCGCCGACGCCGGTGGTGACCACGCCCGACCCCGAGCTGCCCACGCCCGTCACGCCCAAGCCGGTGCCCAAGCCCCCGCGCCTGGGCCTGGCGCTGGGCGGCGGGGCCGCGCGCGGCTTCGCCCACATCGGCGTGATCCAGGTGCTGGAGGAGAACGGCATCAAGGTCGACCTGGTCTGCGGCACCTCGGCCGGCAGCCTGGTGGGGGCGCTCTACGCGGCCGGGCGCAGCGGCAAGGAGCTGCAGACCGTCGCCGAGGCGATGGACGAGGGCGCGATCACCGACTGGACCTTCCCGATGCGCGGCCTGATCCGCGGCGAGGCGCTGGCGCGCTACGTCCGGCAGATGACCGGCAACCGCGGGCTGGAGCAGCTGCCGCTGCCGCTGGGCATCGTCGCGACCGACCTGGGCGACGGCTCGCCCATCCTGTTCCGCCAGGGCGACGTGGGCACCGCGGTGCGGGCGTCCAGCGCCGTGCCGGCGGTGTTCCAGCCGGTGAAGATCGGCAACCGCGAGTACGTCGACGGCGGCCTGGTGGCGCCGGTGCCGGTGCGCTTCGCCCGGCAGATGGGCGCGGAGCTGGTCATCGCCGTCGACATCGGCGAGCCGCCCGATCCCAAGATCCCAGGCGACGCGATGCGCATGCTGCTGCAGACCTTCTCGATCATGGGCAAGTCGATCAACCAGTACGAGCTGCAGGGCGCCGACGTGGTGCTGCGGCCCAAGCTGGACGGCTTCAGCGGCTCGGACTTCAGCACCCGGCGCCGCGCGATCACGCTCGGCCGCGAGGTGGCGACGGCGATGCTGCCGGAGATCCGCCGCAAGATCGCCGCGAAGACCCGCTGATCCGCGGAAGCGGGGCGCCTAGAGGCGCTCGCCGCGCGCGCTGGCCTCGATCAGCTTGTTCAGCCGGGCCAGCTGGGTCTCGGGCTTCTTCGCGCTGAGGATGTGCCAGATGCTGGTGCGGCGGTAGCCGTCCGGCTGCTGCTGGAAGAAGGCCCAGGCCGCCGGGTGCCGCATGAAGACGACCTCGTGGGCCGGCGTCAGTTCCACCAGTTCCTTGGGCTGCTCGAACGCATAGACCCTCGAGCGCTCCTCCTGGCGGCGCTCGAAGGCGGCCAGCCCGGCCGGCTTCATGCGGCCTTCCTGGATCAGCGCCTCGGCGCGGCCGATGTTGACTGCGCTCCAGATCGACACCGCCTTGCGCGGCGTGAAGCGGATCTTGTAGCGCTTGTCGTCGATGCGGGTGCGCACGCCGTCGATCCAGCCGTGGCAGAGCGCCTCGTCGACCGACTCCGGCCAGGCGAGGCTGGGTTCGCCGGTGGCGAGCTTGTGGAAGCCGACCACGACCTCGGTGGCCGTGGCGGCGTGCTGGTCGAGCCAGTCGCGGAACTCGGCGGCGCTGGCGAAGAAGATCGGGGTGCGGGTGGCCATGGGCCGCGAGTATGCCCCGGTACCGGGCTCGGCCTGGCAGCAGCGCCGGTGCCCGTGGCGCGCGTTTTGCCCTTGGACAGGAAGCGCCGGTCGCCGTGGGCGCGGCCGCCGCCGCCGGACGCGTCGGTCGCCGTCGGCCCGCGAGGAGGGGTTGGGGTCAGCTTTTTGCGTACGTGTACGCAATGACGAAGGTCCCGTCCCTGCGCGGGTTCACGAGGATTGGATGCGGTCTCCAGCGTGAGATAACGTACGCCGACAATAACCTTTGAATGCAGGAACGCCGTGGCACACATCGATCAGCACACCGACCGCGAGCGGCCCCGGCTGCGCCGCGGCCCCGCCGAGATGGCCGCGCTCAAGCGCGAGATGCTGGAGCGCGCTCGCAAGATCTACCGGGACGAAGGCGTGGAGGCGCTGAGCATGCGGCGCCTGGCGCAGGAGCTGGGGATCTCGACGATGGCGATCTACAGCTACTTCGAGAGCAAGAAGGCGCTGCTGGACGGGCTGTGGATCGAGGTCTTCGAGGCGCTGACCGACGAGCTGCTGGACGCCTCCAAGGACCAGCGCGCCCCGCGCAAGGTACTGGAGGCTCACACCCGCTGCCTGCTGGACTTCTGGGAGCGACATCCGGAGCAGTTCCGGATGATCTACATGTCGCTGACCCAGACGGGCTCGCTGGAGGAGATCGGCCAGTCGCAGCAACCGGTCTACAACCGGCTGCTGGGCCTGATGCGGGAGCGGGTGGCGGCCTGCGCGCCGGAGGGCTTCGAGCCCGATGAAACCGCGATCCGGCTGATCTGCGACCAGATGTCGGTGCGCACCATGGGCTACCTGATGATGGTGATCGGCCTGCCGCGTTACCCGCTGTACGACCGCGAGGCGCTGCGCGAGTTCACCGTGCAGGGCGTGCTGCGCGACGTGGCGGACCAGTTCGCCCGCTTCGCCTCCGGGGCGAACGCGGCGACGCCGATGGTGTCGTCCGGCGACTGATCCGCACCAAAAAAAAGCCCAGCATGAAGCTGGGCTTGAAGGGCACTTGGGAAGCCAAGCTTCCTTGGGTACCGAGGAGACAACCGTTGCGGCAACTCTCGGAACGCTCAGGCCGTGGCGCGCTTGGCGGTACGGGTGGCGTTCTGGGTGGCCTTCACCGCCGTGCTGGTCACGGCGTTGAAATTCGATTCAGCGATCTCGGAGGCCTGCTTGGCAGCCTTGTGCAGGCTTTCGTAAGCGTTGTTGGCCGCGGCGACCGCCGACTTCACCAAAGCAACAGCATTTTCCGTGCCAGCCGGGGCGTTCTTGGTCGCGTTGTCGACGACGGCGCCAAACTTGACCTGGGCGTCGGCGACTTGCGACTCGGCCAGCTTGACGAATTCCGACGAGGTCGACGAGGCGATG
>NZ_VOSR01000576.1:0-1607 GCF_007997345.1 Mitsuaria sp. TWR114 | reverse complement strand
CGCGCGGGTGTTCCAGCTGCCCAGGGTGAAGTACGGCGTGATGCCGTCGACGCTGGCCGGATCGCGCGTGCGCAGCGCGATGGTGCCACCGAAGGTGGCGTTGCCGATCGACGCGCCGCCGCCCGGACCGCGGTCGATCTGCGCCTGGCCCAGCACGTGGTTGCTGAAGTAGGCCGAGGTGGTGTGGTGCAGGTCGCTCGCGTCGCCGAACGGGATGCCGTCGAAGGTGATGTTGAATTGGCCGTCCTGGAAGCCGCGCAGGCTGATGCCTTCGCTCTTGCCCAGGCCGGGGCCTTCCGGCGAGCTCACCGTCATGCTGGGCGCGTACTTGACGATGTCGTCGAAGTTGGCGTTGAAGCGCAGCGCGTCGCGGATGAAGCGCTCATCGATCACCGAGGTCGGCTGGCTGGCATTGAGCGGCGCGGCGCTGGGTGCGAGCGTGTTCACCGAATTGCCGGTGACGCTGACGACGTCCAGCGTCTGCACCCGCTTGTCGTCGTCGGCATGGGCGGACGGCAGGCAACTCAGCACCGCGGCGGCGGCGATCAATCGGCGCGCAGACAGGTGGGCGGACAGGCGGGCGGGGCGGACGAGCGGCATGGAGAGCGTCTGGCGGATGAAAAGCCGGCGATGCTGGGGCGCCCGGATGTCCGGTCGATGACAGTCGGGCGGCTGTCTCGGATCACCAAATCGACAAGAAGTGTCGGGTTCATTGCGCCCTCAATGCCGCGTCAATGCGTGATCACGAAGGCCTCACGCCGCCATGTCCGATCCGGCGGCGGACCTCGGGGCCCCTATCATCCCCACCCATGCCCGCCTCCCTCGACGGCCGCCTGGTGGTGGCCCTTTCCTCCCGCGCGCTGTTCGACTTCGAAGAGGAGAACCAGCTCTTCGAGAACAGCGACGACCGCGCCTACATGCGGCTGCAGCAGCAGCGCCTGGACGAGCCGGCCAAGCCCGGCACCGCCTTCTCGCTGGCGCGCAAGCTGCTCGCCTTCAACGCCCTGGGCGAGACGCCCCGCGTCGAGGTCGTTGTCCTGTCCCGCAACGATCCGATCTCCGGCATGCGCGTGTTCCGCTCCGCGCAGCATTACGGACTGACCATCGAGCGCGGCGTCTTCACCCGCGGGCAGAGCCCCTGGCGCTACCTCAAGCCGCTCAAGGCGCAGCTGTTCCTGTCGGCCAACGAGGACGACGTGCGCTCCGCGCTGGCCGCCGGCGTGGCCGCGGCCCGTGTCTTCCCGCAGTCGGCCCGCGCCTCCGCCGCCTATCCCGACGAACTCCGCATCGCCTTCGACGGCGACGCGGTGCTCTTCTCCGACGAGGCCGAGCAGATCTACCAGCGCGACGGTCTGGACGCGTTCCAGGCCCATGAGCGCGAACGCAAGCTCACGCCGCTGCCCGCCGGCCCCTTCAAGCAGGTGCTGCACGAGCTGCAGCGCCTGCAGGCCGCGCCCGCCGCGCCGATGCGCCTGCGCACCGCGCTGGTCACCGCCCGCAGCGCCCCCGCCCATGAGCGCGCCATCCGCACGCTGATGGACTGGGACGTCGAGGTCGACGAGGCGATGTTCCTCGGCGGCCTGGCCAAGGGCGAATTCCTGCGCGAG
>NZ_VOSR01000575.1:0-5212 GCF_007997345.1 Mitsuaria sp. TWR114 | reverse complement strand
CGACCAGCGCCTCGGCCGCCTCGGCCACCGGCTGGTGGACGGTGGTCAGCGCGGGCGTGCCGTAGGCGGCGAGCGCCATGTCGTCGTAGCCGGTGACGGACACGTCCGCCGGGACGGAGCGCCCCGCCGCGCGCAGCGCGCGCACCGCCTCCAGGGCCAGCAGGTCGGAACAGGCCATCACCGCATCGACCTCCCGGTGCGCGGCGAAGAAGGCCTCGATCGGCGCCCGCGCGGCAGCCGGCGCGAAGGAGACCGGCAGCTCCAGCGCCGGGTCGGGTGCGAGGCCGGCGTCGCGCAGCGCCTGCCAGTGGCCCTGCCGGCGATGCAGCACCTCGGGCAGCTGGGCATCGCCGAGGAAGGCGATGCGGCGGCGGCCGGCATCGAGCAGGTGCCGCGTGGCGAGCAGCCCGCCCGCATGGTTGTCGCCGCCGACGGTGCAGTAGAGCTGCTGCGGCAGCTCCGCGCCCCAGACCACCACCGGCATGTGCCGCGCGGCCAGCTCGTTGAGCTGGTCGTGGTGGCGCCACTGGCCGATCAGCAGCAGGCCGCAGGCCTTGCCCATCTCGACGCCGCGCACGGCCTGGTCGAGGTGGTCCGCGTCCACGCGCGACAGCAGCATGTCGAAGCCGCGCGCGGTCAGCACGTCGGCGATCGCGCCGACGATGGTGAGGAAGAAGGGATCGGAGATGTGCTGGCGGGAGTCGCGGTCGTAGGGCACGACCACCGCGACGGTGCGGTTCTCCTGCAGCCGGAAGCTCTTGGCGCCGAGATTGATGGTGTAGTTCAGCGACTTGGCCAGTTCCTCGACCCGCCGGCGCGTCTCCGCGTTGACCAGCGGGCTGCCGTTGAGGCAGCGCGACACCGTCGAGACGGACACGCCGGCCATCCGCGCGATGTCCGCCATCTGCAAGCGCCGCCGGTCGGCGGCCTCCCTCTCATCCGATTTCATGAACACGACCTTCTCGAGCGAATCGGGATGAGTTTCGCAGAAGGTCCGCGCCGCCCGCGGCGGCGCAGTACCGCCGCGGCGAGGCACCGCCCCACCGCGGCGGCGCCGCTTCACTTCACGGTGACGGAGAAGTTCTTCGCACCGAAGTTCATGCCGCCAGCCGAGGAGGTGATCTCGAAGCCGTACTGCACCTCGCCGACCACCAGGTCGCCCATCCAGCCCAGGTTCTTCAGGTAGTTGAGGATGGCGCGCACGTCCACGGTCGTGTTGTTGGTCTTCGTGGTGCGCAGGAAGGAATACACCATGTTGTTGCCGTTGTTGCCGCGGTAGACATTCCAGGTGGAGCCGCCCACCGAGACGTTGGTGTAGACGGGGATCGCGCAGCCCGCGGAAGTCCAGTTGTAGGAGATCGGCTTGACGTTGCCGCAGCCGCCGGCGGTGCCGGTGTAGTTCAGCCACAGCATGATCTCGTGGGCGTTGTTGCCGACCCAGATGTCGTAGGTCGACTCCCAGGCGCCGCCCGATGGCGTGGTCGCGCTGATGGTGGACGTCAGCGTGGACAGCGAGCTGATCGTGCGGTTCACCGCGTAGCCGATGTGCGGGTAGGACTTGATCCCGCCGGTGTTGGGCTGATCGGACCAGACGCCCCAGTCGGCGTTCGAGTTGGCCCAGATGGTCTGGGCACCGGCGGCCAGGTTGCTGCAGGGCGACCAGACGTCGTTGTTGAAGCCGTAGCTGCCGTAGGTCCAGGTGGCGAAGAGATTGGGCGCCGAGCAGGAGGACGTCGCCGGCGAGGAAGCGGCCCAGGTGGCGGCCTGCGCGCCCGGTGCGGCCGCGGCCAGCGTAGTGACGAAGGCGGCTGCGAGCAGCGTGCGATGGGTGAGGTTCATAGGTCTCCGTGTGTTGTTGATGTGAGGATGCCGTGAAGACCGCGCGCGATGTCAGCGTTGTCAGCCGGCCAATTAATTCAGCCCCCAAACAATTAGTTCAACCATCGGGGTAACCCGGCGTCGGCCGCCTCCTGGATCGGTCCCGCCGCCTTGCCCATTCATCCCCGCGCAAGCAGGAATGGGCAAGACGAAAGCAGTTTCGTGCCTTGTCGGCTCCTGGGCGCCGGCGGAACAATCCGCCCCATCGAGTCGATCCTTCGATCACCGCCACGGAGCCGCAAGCCATGAACAACTTCATCCTCAACACCCCCACCAAGATCCTTTTCGGCCAGGGCCAGATCGCCCAGCTCGGCCAGGAGATTCCCGCCGACGCGCGCATCCTGGTCACCTACGGCGGCGGCAGCATCAAGAAGAACGGCGTGCTCGACCAGGTCCGCGCGGCGCTGGCCGGCCGCACGGTGCTCGAGTTCGCCGGCATCGAGCCCAACCCCACCTTCGAGACGCTGATGAAGGCCGTCGAGGTGGTCAAGGCCGAGCGCATCGACTTCCTGCTGGCCGTGGGCGGCGGCTCGGTCGCGGACGGGACCAAGTTCATCGCCGCGGCGGCGCGCTACGAGGCCTCGCCGGATGCCTGGGAGATCCTGCTGACCCGCGGCGCCAAGGTCGCCGACGCGGTGAAGATGGGCGTCGTGCTGACGCTGCCGGCCACCGGCTCCGAGTCCAACAACGGCGCCGTCATCAGCCGCCGGGAGACCGGCGACAAGCTGCCCTTCTTCTCGCCCTTCACCTATCCGGTGTTCGCGGTGCTCGACCCGGCGACCACCTACTCGCTGCCGGCGCGCCAGGTCGCCAACGGCGTCGTCGACGCCTTCGTCCACACCGTCGAGCAGTACCTGACCTATCCCGCCGAAGGCCGCATCCAGGACCGCTTCGCCGAGGGCATCCTGCAGACGCTGATCGAGGAAGGCCCGCGCGCGCTGACCGAGCCCGAGAACTACGACGTCCGCGCCAACGTGATGTGGAGCGCGACGCAGGCGCTCAACGGCCTGATCGGCGCCGGCGTGCCGCAGGACTGGGCGACGCACATGATCGGCCACGAGCTGACCGCGATGCATGGGCTCGATCACGCGCAGACGCTGGCGATCGTGCTGCCGTCGGTGCTGGCCTACAAGAAGGAGCAGAAGCGCGCCAAGCTGCTGCAGTACGCGGAGCGCGTCTGGGGCCTGCGCGAAGGCACCGAGGCGCAGCGCATCGACGGCGCGATCGCGGCCACGCGCGCGTTCTTCGAGCAACTGGGCGTGGGCACGCGCCTGTCCGCCTACGGCCTGGACGGCAGCACCATCCCGGCGATGATCGCCAAGCTCCAGGAACACGGCGGCACGGCGCTGGGCGAGCACCAGGACATCCGCCTCGAGGACAGCCAGCGCATCCTCGAAGCGGCCCGCTGAGCCGACGGCCTTCCCCTCGCGCGGCGCGGACGGACCTGGGTCCTTCCGCGCCCGATGTCCTTCAGATCCCATGGCGACCACCCTCAACGACAGCATCCGCCGGCGCATCGTCGACGCCGCGACCCGCTTCTCGACCGGGTCCTTCGCGACGCCCTCCCCGGTGGCCGGCGTGCGCGTGCTCTACACCGAGACGCCGCATCCCCGCACGCCGGTGCTCTACGAACCGTCGATCGTCATCGTGGCGCAGGGCGCGAAGGTGGGGCACGTGGGCGACCGGACCTTCCGCTACGACGCGGACAACTATCTGCTGCTGACGGTGCCCCTGCCCTTCGAGTGCCAGACGATCGCGAGCCGCAAGGAGCCCTTCGTCGGCGTGTCGATCGACATTGACACGGCGATGCTGCAGGAGCTGCTGATCGACCTGGAGGACGAGGACTTCGACCGGCCCGCCAGCCTCGAATGCCCCGGCGTCAATAGCGCGCCCTTCACCGAGGAGGTGCTGTGCGCGCTCGAGCGGCTGGTCGACGCGATGGACCATCCGCGCGACGCCAAGGTGCTGGGCCGGCTGATCGTCAAGGAGATCGTCTACCACGTGCTGTGCGGCGACAGCGGCGCGGCGCTGCAGGCGCTGGCCCACCGGCACACGCACTTCGCGCAGGTGACCAAGGCGCTGCAGCACATCGAGTCGAACTACGCCAAGCCCTTGAACGTCGAGCAGCTGGCCAAACTCGTGAACATGAGCGTGTCCGCCTTCCATCACAACTTCAAGGCGGTCACCAACACCTCGCCGCTGCAGTACGTGAAGAGCTACAAGCTGCACAAGGCGCGGCTGATCATGTTGAACGAAGGCGTGAAGGCCGGGGTCGCTGCCACGCGCGTGGGTTACGAGAGCCCGTCGCAGTTCAGCCGCGAGTTCAAGCGCTACTTCGGCGCCACGCCGCTGGATGAAGTGGCGCGGCTGAGGGCGCCGCGGTAAGCGGCCCGCCCTCGCCGCTTCGGGCTCACTGCCCGCCGGTCTTGCCAGCCTTGGCCTCGGCCGAGGTGCTCGCGCTGCCCTGCCCGCTCACCCGACCGCCGTCCCGGCTGGCCTGCGCCGAGCCCGAGGCCTTCGCGCTGCCACTGGCCTGCGCGCCGTGGGCGCGCTCGGGCGAGGACGGCGTGGAAGGGGACGCCGGCGAGGAAGGCGAAGGCGTGGAAGTCGTGGAAGGCGTGGAGGTCGAGCCGGTACCGCTCGTTGCCGCGGCAGTTCCTTCCGCGCTCACCTGATGGGCCTGGCCCGCCGCGTGATCCAGTTGGCCACCAGCTGCGCTGGCCGCACCCGCCGCGCGGGCGACGCCTTGTTCGGCGCGTTCGTTCAACGAGGTCGTCGCATCGGCGACCTTGTCCTGCGCCCGTGTCGCGAGGTCCTGCGCGCGGCCGACGCCGTCCTGCGCGCGCTCCGTGGCCTTGCCGCGCGCGGCCTCGACGCCGTCAACCACCCGGCCCGTCGCCTGCTGCGCGCGATCGCTCACCTTGCCGGCCGCCTGGTCGGCGCGGTCCCGCGTGTTCTGCAGCGCATCGCGGCCGCGGCTCAGGTCCGGTCGCTGGCCCAGGCCGCCCATCCCACCGAGGCTGCCGCCGATCTGCCCGCTGGCGCCGCCGGAGAGGCCGCCACCGCCGCCGAGCAAGCCCGCATGCGCCGGCTGCGCCAGGGCGCCGAGGACCGCCACCAGGGTGCCTGCCACCACGGGCCAAAGACCTTGGGTCTGCTTCGAAATTGCGCTCATGTCGATCTCCTGGTTCGAGAGCCACGGAACCGTTCCGCGGCTTGCACTGGGAGAACGACGCGGCCGGATCGCTTCTTCCCGGCCAGTTGCAACCAATGGTTTTCAGCGCAGGTCGCTGCCGTTCACGCGCAGCGAGGCGCCGACGAGCCCGACGCGTCG
>NZ_VOSR01000574.1:0-9540 GCF_007997345.1 Mitsuaria sp. TWR114 | reverse complement strand
CGGCCTGCTCGCGCGCGCCGCTGACGTGGTCGAGGATCCACTGCAGCTTCGTGCCGGAGAAGTAGGCGTCGACGACCAGCCCCGTTTTCTCCTGGATCCGCGCGCCGTGCCCCTGCTCGCGCAGTTCGGCGCAGCGCGGCTCGGCGCGCCGGTCCTGCCAGACGATCGCATGGTGGATGGGCCGGCCGGTGCGGCGGTTCCACACCAGCGTGGTCTCGCGCTGGTTGGTGATGCCCAGCGCCTTCACGTCGGCGGCCTTCAGTGAGGCCTTGGACAGCACCTCGCGCGCGACGGCGAGCTGCGTGTCCCAGATCTCGTCGGCGTCGTGCTCGACCCAGCCGGGCTGCGGATAGATCTGGCGGAACTCGCGCTGCGCCATCGCGACGATGCGCCCTTGCGCATCGAAGACGATCGCGCGCGAACTGGAGGTGCCTGGTCCAGGGCCAGCAGGTAGGTCATGACTTGTCTCGCTGGTCGTGTGCTTTGAACGGCGCTTGAACGGCGCTTGAACCGAGGGGCGGCGGCTGCCCGCCGCGATGCTACGGCGCGACCACCAGTTCCACGCCGGCGTCGCTCATCAGCGCCGGGAAGGGCTCGGGCGGCGGCTCGTCGGTGAAGAGCGCGTCGATCTGCGGCAGCCGCGCCACCTCGGCCATCGCCGGGCGGTTGAATTTCGTCGCGTCGGCCGCCACCCACACCTCGCGCGAATGCTCGACGATGGTCCGCGCCACCATCACCTCGCGGTAGTCGAAGTCGCGCAGGCTGCCGTCGGACTCGATGCCCGAGATGCCGATCAGCCCGATGTCCACCTTGAACTGGCGGATGAAGTCGACCGCCGCCTCGCCGACGATGCCGCGGTCGCGATGACGCACCGAGCCGCCCACCATGACGAGCTCGCAGTCCGGGTTGTCGCTCAGGATCATCGCCACGTTGAGGTTGTTCGTGATGACCCGCAGGCCCTTGTGGCGCAGCAGCGCATGCGCCACCGCCTCGGTCGTCGTGCCCAGGTTCAGGATCAGCGAACAGCCGGCCGGGATGCGCGCCGCGATGGCGCGCGCGATGCGGGCCTTGCCATCGGCCTGCATTGCCTGGCGCTGGCGGTAGGCGATGTTCTCGGTGGTCGACGAGGGCACGCGCACGCCGCCGTGGAAGCGCTGCACCAGGCCGGCCTCGGCCAGGCGCTGCACGTCGCGGCGCACGGTCTGCAGGGTGACGCCGAATTTCTCGGCCAGCGCCTCGACGCTCACCGATCCATTGGCGCGCACCTCTTGCAGCAGGTCGTTCTGACGCGGGTTGGGATTCATGGCGCGCAGGCTAAAGGAACCAAAACGAACAAATGATCGGGTAAACCCTTGCCTGAAACGCGCATATTCGCGCTAAAAAGAAAAAAGAAGAACAGAATTGCGAACTTCGCAACGGCCTTCGAACCGCCGTCGCGTCGATTCGTTCCCCAGGAGACCCGCTTGAATCCCGCCCCGATGACCGCCAGCCCCACGACGACCGAATCCGGAGCCCCTGCCGCACCGGGGGCGCCGGGCGCGCCGAGCGTCTGCGACGTGTTCGTCGTCGGCGGCGGCATCAACGGCGCGGGCATCGCGCGCGACCTGGCCGGCCGGGGCTGGAAGGTCGTGCTGGCGGAGGCCTCGGACTTCGCCGCGCACACCTCGTCCTCGTCGACCAAGCTGATCCACGGCGGGCTGCGTTATCTCGAGTACTACGAGTTCTCGCTGGTGCGCAAGGCGCTGCAGGAGCGCGAGGTGCTGCTGCGCAGCGCGCCGCACATCATGTGGCCGCTGCGCTTCGTGATGCCGCACGACGCCGCGATGCGGCCGGCCTGGATGATCCGCATCGGCCTGTTCCTGTACGACCACCTGGCGCGCCGCGAGGTGCTGCCCGGTTCCACCGGTGTCGACCTGCGCCACTCGCCCTACGGCGAGCCGCTCAAGGCCACGTACACGAAGGGCTTCGTCTATTCCGACGGCTGGGTCGACGACGCCCGCCTGGTGGTGCTGAACGCGCTGGACGCGCGCGAGCATGGCGCGGTGCTGCATACCCGCACGACGGTCACCGCGGCGCGGCGGCATGCCGACCACTGGATCGTCACGCTGCGCTGCGCCGACGGCGAGCGCACGGTGCGCGCCCGTGCGCTGGTCAACGCGGCCGGGCCGTGGGCGGAGGGCTTCCTGCGCGAGGTCGCCACGCCCGCGCGCGGCGAGGCGCTGGCCACCAAGAGCCTGCGCCTGGTCAAGGGCAGCCACATCATCGTGCGCAAGCGCTTCACCCACGACCACGCCTACATCTTCCAGAACCCCGACAAGCGCATCATCTTCGCCATCCCCTACGAGGACGACTTCACCCTGATCGGCACGACCGACGTGGAGCTCGCGCCCGATGCGCTGGCGGGTTTCGGCAAGGCGCGCATCGAGGAGCGCGAGATCGCCTACCTCTGCGAGCAGGCCAGCCGCTACTTCCGCGAGCCGGTCAGCGCCGCGGACGTGGTCTGGACCTACGCCGGCGTGCGGCCGCTGCTGGACGACGCCTCCGGCGACCCGTCGGCGGTCACGCGCGACTACCTGCTGGAGACCCACGCCGACGGCGGCGCCCCGCTGCTGAGCGTGTGGGGCGGCAAGATCACCACCTTCCGCAAGCTGGCCGAGGACGCGGCCGACCTGATCGGCGCGCTGCTGGGCGACCGGCGCCGCGCCTGGACCGAACATGCGCACCTGCCCGGCGGCGACCTGCGCGACTGGATCGGCGCGCCGCAGCGGCCCGACACCGACTTCCAGCGCCTGCTGGCCGCGATCGGCCAGCGCCACCCGTGGCTGCCGCCGTCGCTGGCGCGGCGCCTGGCGCGGGCCTACGGCGCGCGCGTCGGCCGGGTGCTCGGCGGCGCGGAGCGACTGGACAACCTCGGCCCGGAGATTGCCCCGGGCCTGCACCAGGCGGAACTCGAATACCTGGTCCGCGAGGAATGGGCGCGCGCGGCGGACGACGTGCTGTGGCGGCGTTCCAAGCTGGGACTGCATTACACCGAGGCGCAGCGGATGGCGGTGGTCCAGTGGTTCGCCGAGCGCGAGCACCTCTGGGCCAAGCCGCCGGCTGCCGCCGCATGACCTGACCCCACGCCCCGTGGCCCGTCGGGACTGCGGGTTCGCGGGGAGCGACAACGGGAGCCACCCGCGCCATAAAGCGCAACGGCGCGCCGACCGGCGCCCGCCAGCGCCGGGAAACGCCGCGAGGCGCGACGAAACGACAACGACATGCACACAGAGACAACGATGGAGCCGAGCTCATGGAGCTGAGCCTACAGGGCGTGAGCCACAAGGTCGGCGCGCAGCAGCACCTGTATCCGATGGACCTGCGGCTGGTGCCGAACGCGGTCACCGTGCTGCTGGGCGCGACGCAGGCGGGCAAGACCACGCTGATGCGGCTGATGGCGGGCCTGGACCGGCCCAGCCAGGGGCGGGTGCTGGTCGACGGCACCGACGTCACCGGCTGGCCGGTGCGCCAGCGCGATGTGGCGATGGTCTACCAGCAGTTCATCAACTATCCGTCGATGACGGTGCGGGACAACATCGCGTCGCCGCTTCGACTGCGCCCCTCGCGCGGCCCCCTCGACCGCGACGCGATCCGCCGCCGCGTGGACGAGCTCGCCACCAAGCTGCACATCGAGATGCATCTGGACAAGCTGCCCGCGCAGCTCTCCGGCGGTCAGCAGCAGCGCGTCGCGCTGGCACGGGCGCTGGCCAAGCAGGCGCCGCTGATGCTGCTGGACGAGCCGCTGGTGAACCTGGACTACAAGCTGCGCGAGGAACTGCGCGAGGAGCTCGGCCAGCTCTTCGCCGCTGGCGAGTCGACCGTGGTCTACGCGACCACCGAGCCGGCCGAGGCGCTCCAGCTCGGCGGCTACACCGCGGTGATGGACGCCGGCGAGCTGCTGCAGTACGGCCCGACCGCCGAGGTCTTCCACCGTCCCGCATCGCTGCGCGTCGCGCGCGCCTTCAGCGATCCGCCGATGAACCTGGTGATCGCGCAGGGCCTGGGCGACCGGCTGCAGCTGCGGCCGGGCGTCGAGCTCGCGCTGCCGGGGCAGGGCGGCGTCACCGTCGGCGTGCGCGCCAATGCGCTGCGTGTGAGCGCGCAGCCCGGCGACCTCGCGATCAAGGGCGAGGTCGAACTCGCCGAGATCTCCGGCTCCGACACCTTCGTCCATGCGCGCACCGAGATCGGCGAGCTCGTCGCCCAGCTGACCGGCGTGCACGACTTCGAGCTCGGCGCACCGCTGACGCTGTACCTCAACGCGGCGCATGTCCACGTCTTCGACGCGGCCGGCCTGCTGACACGGGCGCCCGAGCGCCGGGGAGGCCGCTGATGGCCCGCATCGACCTGGACCTGGCCCATGCCTATCGGCCCGATCCGAAGGAGGACAGCGACTACGCGCTGCTGCCGCTGCAGATGAGCTTCGAGGACGGCGGCGCGTATGCGCTGCTGGGCCCGTCGGGCTGCGGCAAGACGACGATGCTGAACATCGTCTCCGGGCTGCTGCGGCCCTCGCACGGCACGGTGAAATTCGACGGCCGCGACGTGACCACGCTGACGCCGCAGCAGCGCAACATCGCGCAGGTGTTCCAGTTCCCGGTCATCTACGACACGATGACCGTGGCCGAGAACCTGGCCTTCCCGCTGCGCAACCGCGGCGTGCCGGCGGATCGCATCAAGGCGCGCGTGGGCCGCATCGCCGAGATGCTGGAGCTCAACGGCCAGCTGGACCAGCGCGCCTCGGGCCTGTCGGCGGACGCCAAGCAGAAGATCTCGCTGGGCCGCGGGCTGGTGCGCGAAGACGTGTCGGCGGTGCTTTTCGACGAGCCGCTGACCGTCATCGATCCGCATCTGAAGTGGCAGCTGCGCCGCAAGCTCAAGCAGATCCACCATGAGCTCAAGCTCACGCTGGTCTACGTGACCCACGACCAGGTCGAGGCGCTGACCTTCGCCGATCGCGTCGTCGTCATGACGCGCGGACGGGCGGTGCAGGTCGGCACGGCGGGCGAGCTCTTCGAGCGGCCGAGCCACCGTTTCGTCGGCCACTTCATCGGCTCGCCGGGCATGAACTTCCTGCCCGCGATGCTGGACGAGCACGGCGCGCTGCGCGTCGCCGACCAGCTGGTGGCGACCGGTGGCGTCGCGCTGGACGCGGCGTTGCCGCGCGGCACGCCGTTCTCGCTGGGCATCCGGCCGGAATACGTGGCGGTCGACGCGGTCGGCGACGGCGTCCCGCCGCTGCCCGGCAGCATCACCGGCGTGGTGGCGCAGGTGCAGGACATCGGCACCTACTGGCTGCTGACGGCCCGCACCGGCGCGCACACGCTGAAGGCGCGGCTGCCGGCGCAGGCCTCGCCACCGCCCGCGGGCGCGACGGTCGCGCTGCGCGTGCTCAATCCCCACACCTGCTTCTATGGCGCGGACGAGCGGCTGATCGCCGCCAGCGCGGCGACCGCCGGCGCGCGCCAGGAGGATCTCGCATGAAACCCATCAACCAGAAAGCCTGGTTCCTGGTCCTGCCCGTGCTGCTGTGCGTGGCCTTCTCGGCCATCCTGCCCTTGATGACGGTGGTGAACTACTCGGTGCAGGACATCATCTCGCCCGAGCGGCGCGTCTTCGTCGGCACCGAGTGGTTCGCGGCGGTCATGCGCGACGAGGAGCTCCACGGCGCGCTGCTGCGCCAGCTGGGCTTCTCGCTGGCGGTGCTGCTGGTCGAGATCCCGCTGGGCATCTGCCTGGCGCTGTCGATGCCGGCGCAGGGCTGGAAGGCCTCGGCGGTGCTGGTGATCGTCGCGCTGTCGCTGCTGATTCCGTGGAACGTCGTCGGCACGATCTGGCAGATCTACGGCCGCGCCGACATCGGGCTGCTGGGCGCGTCGCTGCAGGCGCTGGGCGTCGACTACAACTACACCGGCGATGCCACCGACGCCTGGGTCACGGTGCTGATCATGGACGTCTGGCACTGGACGCCGCTGGTGGCGCTGCTGTGCTTCGCCGGGCTGCGCTCCATCCCCGACGCCTACTACCAGGCCGCGCGCATCGACGGCGCCAGCAAGTTCGCGGTGTTCCGCTACATCCAGCTGCCCAAGATGCGGGGCGTGCTGATGATCGCGGTGCTGCTGCGCTTCATGGACAGCTTCATGATCTACACCGAGCCCTTCGTCCTCACCGGCGGCGGTCCCGGCAACGCCACGACCTTCCTCAGCCAGTACCTGACGCAGAAGGCGGTCGGCCAGTTCGACCTCGGCCCGGCGGCGGCGTTCTCGCTGATCTACTTCCTGATCATCCTGCTGCTGTGCTTCATCCTCTACAACTGGATGCAGGCGCTCGGCACCCAAGACAAGAGCGAGGTGGCCCATGGATGAACGCCGATTCCGCAAGCGCACGATCTTCCTGATCGCCTACCTGCTCTTCGCGCTGTTGCCCATCTACTGGATGGTCAACATGAGCTTCAAGACGAACGAGGAGATCCTCTCCAGCTTCAGCCTGTGGCCGCAGCACTTCTCGCTGGCCAGCTACCGGACGATCTTCACCGATCCGTCCTGGTACAGCGGCTACATCAACAGCCTGATCTACGTGGCGATCAACACGGTGATCTCGATCAGCGTGGCGCTGCCGGCGGCCTACGCGTTCAGCCGCTACTCCTTCCTCGGCGACAAGCATGTCTTCTTCTGGCTGCTGACCAACCGGATGACGCCGCCGGCGGTGTTCCTGCTGCCGTTCTTCCAGCTCTACACGACGCTGGGCCTGATGGACACGCACCTGGCGGTGGCGCTGGCGCACCTGCTGTTCAACGTGCCGCTGGCGGTGTGGATCCTGGAAGGCTTCATGAGCGGCATCCCGCGCGAGATCGACGAGACCGCCTACATCGACGGCTACAGCTTCCCGCGCTTCTTCCTGACGGTGTTCCTGCCGCTGATCAAGGCGGGCGTGGGCGTGGCGGCGTTCTTCTGCTTCATGTTCTCGTGGGTGGAGCTGCTGCTGGCGCGCACGTTGACCAGCGTCGACGCCAAGCCCATCGTCGCGACGATGACGCGCACGGTGAGCGCTTCCGGCATGGACTGGTCGACGCTCGCGGCCGCGGGCACGCTGACCATCGTGCCGGGCGCCATCGTGATTTGGTTCGTGCGCCACTACATCGCGAAGGGTTTCGCGATGGGCCGGGTGTGAGGGAGGTCCGCGATGTTTGATTGGATGGTGTGGACGACGCCGGTCGCGATCTTCTTCAGCTGCGTGGTGCTGATGCTGATCGGGATGACGGTGTGGGAGATCAAGTCGCCGACGACGCTGCGCAAGGGCTGGCTGCCGATGCGCACGACGCGCGGAGACCGGCTGTTCATCGGCCTGCTGGCGGCGGCGTACATCAACCTGGCCTTCGTCGGCCTGGGCGCGAAGATGGCCGAGTGGTTCAAGCTCGAGGCCGAGCCCAGCGTGTGGATCAGCTTCGTCCTGTCGATGCTGGTGCTGGGCCTGATCCTGCGCAAGGGCTGACACTTCATTGAAGCTTCAAGGAATTCGGCTTCCTCTTCCCCCGGAGCCGCGATTCGTCCTCAAGAGGGGGAGATTCGACAGACACAGGAGACAAGCGTGAACAAGAGCAAGTATTCCGCGCTGGCCGTGGCCGCATTGCTGGCGTTGGGAGCGAACGCCGCCTGGGCCGGCGAGGCCGAGGCGAAGAAGTGGATCGACAGCGAGTTCCAGCCGTCGACGCTGTCCAAGGACAAGCAGACCGCCGAGATGAAGTGGTTCATCGAGGCGGCCAAGAAGCTGCAGGCCAAGGGCGTGAAGGAGATCTCGGTGGTGTCCGAGACCATCACCACGCACGAGTACGAGTCCAAGGTGCTGGCCAAGGCCTTCAGCGAGATCACCGGCATCACGGTCAAGCACGACCTGATCCAGGAAGGCGACGTCGTCGAGAAGCTGCAGACCTCGATGCAGTCGGGCAAGAGCATCTATGACGGCTGGATCTCGGACTCCGACCTGATCGGCACGCATTTCCGCTACGGCAAGATCATGAACCTCACCGACTACATGGGCGGTGCGGGTAAGGAGTGGACGAATCCCGGGCTGGACCTGAAGGACTTCATCGGCACCAGCTTCACGACCGCACCGGACGGCAAGCTGTACCAGCTGCCCGACCAGCAGTTCGCCAACCTGTACTGGTTCCGCGCCGACCTGTTCGCGCGCAAGGACCTTCAGGACAAGTTCAAGGCCAAGTACGGCTACGAGCTGGGCGTGCCGCTGAACTGGAGCGCCTACGAGGACATCGCCGAGTTCTTCACCAACGACGTGAAGACCATCGACGGCAAGCCGATCTACGGCCACATGGACTACGGCAAGAAGGACCCGTCGCTGGGCTGGCGCTTCACCGATGCGTGGCTGTCGATGGCGGGCTCGGCCGACAAGGGCATTCCCAACGGCATGCCGGTGGACGAATGGGGCATCCGCGTGGCCGACGACAAGTGCACGCCGGTGGGCGCGTCGGTGGCCCGCGGCGGCGCGACCAACTCGCCGGCGGCGGTGTACGCGCTGACGAAGTACGTCGACTGGATGAAGAAGTACGCGCCCAAGGAGGCGACGGGCATGACCTTCGGCGAGGCCGGCCCGGTGCCGGCCCAGGGCCAGATCGCGCAGCAGATCTTCTGGTACACGGCCTTCACCGCGGACATGACCAAGCCGGGCCTGCCGGTGGTGAATGCCGACGGCACGCCGAAGTGGCGCATGGCGCCCGGCCCGAACGGTCCGTACTGGAAGGCCGGCATGCAGAACGGCTATCAGGACGTGGGCAGCTGGACCTTCTTCAGCGGCCATGACGCCAACCGGACGGCGGCGGCCTGGCTGTATGCGCAGTTCGTGACGGCCAAGACGGTGAGCCTGAAGAAGAGCATCCAGGGCCTGACCTTCATTCGCGACAGCGACATCCGCAGCGACTACTTCACCAAGAACGCCAACAAGTACGGCGGCTTGATCGAGTTCTACCGCTCGCCGGCGCGGGTGGCGTGGACGCCGACGGGCACGAACGTGCCGGACTATCCGAAGCTGGCGCAGCTGTGGTGGAAGAACGTGGCGCAGGCGGTGACCGGCGAGAAGACGCCGCAGGCCGCGATGGACACGCTGGCGGACGAGATGGACGCGGTGATGGCGCGGCTGGAGCGCGCCGGCATGGCCAAGTGCGCGCCCAAGCTCAACAAGAAGGAAGACCCGAAGAAGTGGCTCTCCGACAAGGGCGCGCCGTGGGCCAAGCTGGCCAACGAGAAGCCCAAGGGCGAGACGATCGCCTATGAGAAGCTGCTGGGGGCTTGGAAGGAAGGCAAGGTGCGCTGAGCGCAACCGCATGGCGTCGGCCGCTTGGCCCTCACCCTCCCTCTCCCGCAGCAAGCGGGAGAGGGTGACAAGCAGGCCGGCGCGCGGATGAACTCCCTCTCCCGCAAGCGGTAGGGCGCGACAAGCAGGCCGGCGCACGAATGAACTCCCTCTCCCGCTTGCGGGAGAGGGCCGGGG
>NZ_VOSR01000573.1:0-12442 GCF_007997345.1 Mitsuaria sp. TWR114 | reverse complement strand
GCCCTCGCCCACCGGCGCGAAGCCGTCGCGCTCGCCGAAGACGATCTCGTTACCCTGCGCCAGCTGCGCCAGGCGCTCGGCCACGTCGGCCTGCTGCGCCTTCGACGCCAGCGCTCCCATGCGCACGCCCTCGATGGACGGGTCGCCGATCTTGATCTTCGCCAGCCGCTCGCGCAGCGCCGCGGCCACCGCATCGGCCTGCGCCGCCGGCACGATCGCGCGCCGGATCGCCGTGCACTTCTGGCCGGCCTTGGCGCTCATCTCGCGCATCACTTCCTTGACGAAGAGATCGAATTCGAGATCGCCCGGCTGCACGTCCGGCGCCAGGATCGAGCAGTTCAAGCTGTCGGCCTCGGCGTTGAACGGCACCGAGCGGCGGATCAGGTTCGCATTGACGCGCAGCTGCGCCGCCGTGTCCGCCGAGCCGGTGAAGGTCACCACATCGGTCTCTTCCAGCCGGTCCAGCAGATCGCCGGAACCCCCGATGACCAGCTGCAACGCGCCCGCCGGCAGCAGGCCGGACTCCTCGATCAGCCGCACGCAGGCCTCGGCGACATAGCTCGTCGCGGTGGCCGGCTTGACGATGCAGGGCATGCCGGCGAGGAAGCTCGGCGCGAACTTCTCCAGCATCCCCCACATCGGGAAGTTGAACGCGTTGATGTGGACGGCGATCCCGCGCTTGGGCACCAGCACGTGCGTGCCCATGAACTGGCCCAGCTTGCCGAGCTGCTGCGCGGGACCTTCATGAACGATGTTGCTCGACGGCAGCTCGCGCCGCCCCATCGACGCGTAGGCGAAGAGCGTGCCGAAGCCGCCTTCGATGTCGATCCATGAATCCGGCCGGGTGGCGCCGGTGTGGGCGGAGATCGCGTAGAGCGCTTCCTTGCGGTCCTGGAGATAGGTGGCCAACGCTTTGAGGATTGCCGCGCGCTGCTGGAAGTCCAGCGCGAGCAGCGCCGGCAGCGCCTGGCGGCGCGCGAAGTCGAGGCTCTCGCCGAAGTCGATCTCCTCGGCATGGGTCTGCGCCACCAGCCGGCCGTTGACGGCGCTGTGCAGGCCGCGCGCGGCGGTCGAGCCGATCCAGCGACCGGCGATCAGGCTTTGGAGGACGGGAGTGGCGCTGAGACTCATGGCTGATACTTCCAAGTTCCGTTTTCGATCTTGACCATCACGCGGGCGCGTTGATCCAGGCCCAGGTGGTCGTTGGCGGACATGGTGAACACACCATGCGCGCCGGGCAGTTCCTTCACGCCTTCGATCGCGTCGCGCAGCGCCGCGCGGAACTGCGGCGTGCCGGGCTGGGCCTTCTTGATCGCGTTCGGGATCGCCGCCTGCAGCAGCAGGCCCGCATCCCAGGCATGGCCGCCGAAGGTCGACACGCTGCCCTTGCCGTAAACCTTCTCGTACTCCGTCACATAGACCTTCGCGCTCTTCTTGGCCGGATGGTCGGCCGGCAGCTGGTCCACCACCAGCACCGGGCCGGCCGGCAGGAAGGTGCCCTCGACATCCTTGCCGCCCACGCGCAGGAAGTCGTTGTTGGCCACGCCGTGGGTCTGGTAGTACTTGCCCTGGTAGCCGCGCTCCTTGAGCGTCTTCTGCGGCAGCGCCGCCGGCGTGCCGCTGCCGCCCACCAGCACCGCGTCCGGCTTGGCCGCCATGATCTTCAGCACCTGGCCGGTCACCGAGGTGTCGGTGCGGTTGTAGCGCTCGTTGGCGACGATGCTCAGGCCCTTGCTGGCGGCGACCTTGTTGAACTCGCCGTACCAGCCCTCGCCATACGCATCGGCGAAGCCGATGTACGCCACCGTCTTCACGCCCTGCGCCTGCATGTGGGTGGCGATGGCCAGCGCCATCATGATGTCGTTCTGCGGCGTCTTGAAGACCCACTTCTTCTTCGCGTCCATCGGCTCGACGATGCGCGCCGACGCCGCCATCGAGATCATCGGCACCTGCGCCTCCGACACCGCGTCGATCATCGCCAGCGAGTTCGGCGTCACCGTCGAGCCCACCACCACGTCGACCTTGTGCTCGGTGATCAGCTTGCGGGTGTTGGCCACCGCGGTCGTCGTGTCCGACGCGTCGTCCAGCACGATGTAGTTGACCTTCTGCCCGGCGATGGTCTTGGGCATCAGCGCGAAGGTGTTCTTCTCCGGGATGCCCAACGAGGCCGCCGGCCCCGTCGCCGAGACCGTCACGCCGACGTTGATGTCGGCGCGGGCAGCGCCGCCCAGCGCCATCAGCGCGGCGCCGGCCACGGCCAGCAGGGTCTTCTCGATGCGTGTCATGTCGTCTCCTTGGAATGTCGTTGTTCAGGAACGCAAGGGAATGGGAGGTACTGCTACTGCGACTGCAAGGGGGCGATGCTCCTCCGCGAAACCTTCATGAGACTTGCGGCGCGGGATTGCGCGGGGCCGGGTCGGCGGCTTCGGTCCGGACCGCGCCCAGGCCGCCGAAGAAGAGATCGGCCACCATCGGCGCGACCGCCTCGTAGGTCAGCGCGCCATCGGGGCGCAGCCAGGTGAAGGTCCAGTTGATCATGCCGAACAGCAGCATGGTCAGCGGCTTGTGCAGGTGAGCGCCGCGCAGCTCCGGCCGCACCGCGGCCACCGCGTCGGCGAAGCGGCCCACCACCTGGCGCTCAACCTCGACCATGCGCTCGCGGTGCTCGTCGTCGAGGAACTTCAGGTCCTCGGTCAGCACGCGGTGCTCGTTCTGCGCCTCGCCGTAGGCCTGCACGAAGCGATGGATCAGGCCGCGCAGGTGATCCTGTGGCGGCAGGCCCTGCGCGCTCACCTCGTCGACCAGGTCGACCAGATGCTGCAGGTGGTTCTGGCAGATCTGCGCGAGCAGCTCATGCTTGTCGCGGACATAGTGGTACAGCGTGGGCTTGCTGACCTCGCAGGCCTCGGCGACCTGGTTCATCGAGGTGGCCGGGTAGCCCTGGTTGGCGAAAAGTCGGGCGGCCTGCGCGAGGATCTCCTCGCGGGTGGCATCGAATCCGGGGGCGCGACCTCGGGCCATGGGTGTTGTTTTCCTTGTGAATCAGCGTTCGTCGAACGAGATCACGACGCGCGGCGTCAGGGCGTGGGCCTGACAGCTGAGGATGAATCCAGCCGCCACCTCGTGCTTCTCGAGGGCGAAATTCTTATCCATCCGGACCTCGCCCTCGATGAGCTTGCAGCGGCAGGTCGAGCACACGCCCGATTTGCAGGAGAACGGCACGTCCATCCCGGCCCGCGCCGCGGCGTCGAGCAGGCTGGGATCGCTCTTGCGGAACTCGATCTCGCGCGAGACGCCGTCGCGGATCACGAGCACCTTGGCGGCCTCGGCGTCCTCCGCATGGATCTCGTGCGGCGCCGGACGGCCGCTCTGCATCTCCGGCGTGCCGAAGCGCTCGACGTGGATGCGGTCCTCGGGCACGCCGGCGGCGCGCAGCGCGGCCTCGGCCTGCTCGTTCATCTCGAACGGTCCGCAGACGAAGACCTGGTCGATGCCGGCCGCCGGCACCGGCCCGGCCAGGAACTCGCCCAGCTTGGCCTGGTCCAGCCTGCCCGCCATCAGCGGGGCGTCGACATGCTCGCGCGAGAACACGTGATGCAGCGTCAGCCGCGTCATGTAGCGGTTCTTCAGGTCCTCGAGCTCTTCCTTGAACATCGCCGAGGCCGGCCGGCGGTTGCCGTAGATCAGCGTGAAGCGGCTCATCGGCTCGCGCGCCAGCACGGTCTTCATGATCGACAGGATGGGCGTGATGCCCGAGCCCGCCGCGATGCCGACGTAGTGCCGCGCCGACGCCGGATCGATGGGCACGTGGAAGCGGCCCTGCGGCGGAAAGACCTGGACCTCGTCGCCGGCCTTCAGCTGCCGGTGGACCCAGGTCGAGAAGGCGCCGCCATCGACCTGGCGCACGCCCACGCGCAGTTCGCCGTCGTCGACGCCGGCGCAGATCGAGTACGAGCGGCGCAGGTCCTGGCCGTCGACGTCGCCGCGCAGCGTCAGGTACTGGCCCTGCGTGAAGCGGAAGGTCTCGCGCAGCGCCTCCGGCACGTCGAAGCACAGCACGACGGCGTCGTCGGTGTCCTGGTGCTTGGCGCGCAGGCGCAGCGGGTGGAAGTGCAGGCTCATGGCAATGGCGAGTGAATCGTGAAGGGACGGCGCGACCGGGCGGCGGCTCAGATCGGCTTGAAGTGTTCGAAGGGCTCCCGGCAGGCGAGGCAGCGGTACAGCGACTTGCAGGCGGTCGATCCGAAGGCGGACAGCTGCTCGGTGTGCGCGCTGCCGCAGCGCGGGCAGGCGATGGCCTCGCGGCGGCGCACGATGCGCACCGGCACTCCCTGCCCCGCGTCCACCGGCCCCGGCGGCGCGATGCCATAGCGGCGCAGCTTCTCGCGGCCCTCGTCGGTGATCCAGCCGGTGGTCCAGGCGGGCGCGCGGCGCATCGTGACGGTGATCTCGCCGAAGCGGGCCAGCGCCTCGCGCACGCTCTGCTCGATCGCCTCGGTCGCGGGACAGCCCGAGTAGGTCGGCGTCAGCACGACCTCCAGGCCATCGGCGGTCTCGAGCAGATCGCGCACGATGCCGAGCTCCACCAGCGACACCGCCGGCACCTCGGGATCGAGGACCTGCGACAGCACTTCCCAGGCCGCGGACAGGCGCCCGCAGCCGAGGTCGGTGGGACCGGGACCCGCGTCGGACGAGGTCGGACGCGGACCGGCCGTCGTCAGCGACGACAACCAATCCAGGTGCGAGGGCGTCGGGGCAGCGTTCATGGTCGTCCTTGAAGCGTGGGCGTCGCCGCGCTCACCACACTCCGCCGGGGTAGGCGCGCTGCAGCGACTGCATCGTCGCCAGCATGTGGCCCATATGCTCGCTGTGGACGCCGCGCACGCCGGCGTAGACGTGCGGCGTGTCCTTCGGGCGGGCCAGGCGCGCCTCGGCCAGCACCTCGTCCATCGCGGCGTTCCAGTCCGGCTTGAGCGAGGACCAGGCCGGGCCCAGTCCGCTCGCCTCGGCGGCCGCATCGACCGCATCCGACGCGAACAGCTCGTTCACATAGGGCCACAGCGCAGCCAGCGCGGCCGTCATGCGGCGGGTCGATTCCTCGCTGCCGTCCCCCAGGCGCACGACCCACTCGGCGGCGTGCTGCTGGTGATAGCGGACCTCCTTCACCGCCTTGGCGGCGATGGCGGCGACCTCCGCGTCGCTGGAGGCCTGCAGCCGCGTCCACAGCGGCAGCAGCCAGCAGGCGGCGACCAGGTTGCGCGCCTGCGTGAACGCGAAGTCGCCGCGCGGCAGCTCCATCAGCACGGGGTTCAGGTAGTGGCGCTCCTCGCGCAGGTAGGCGAGCTGGTCCTCGTCGAGCGGCTGCTCGTTGAGCTGGCCGGCGCGGGTCAGCAGCGCGCGCGCCTGGCCCAGCAGGTCCAGCGCGATGTTGCCCAGCGCCAAGTCCTCTTCCAGCACCGGCGAGTGGCCGATCCATTCCGAGATCCGGTGCGACAGCACCAGGCAGGCATCGCCGATGCGCAGCAGGTATCGGACGTCCCCGCGCTGGCCGGGTTGAACGGAAGTGCTCATCGTCCGGTCCTCACATGTGGTCCAGCGAGGCGGGCAGGTCATAGAAGGTGGGGTGGCGATACACCTTGTCCTCCATCGGGTCGAACATCATCGACTTCTCGCCCGGATCCGACGCGACGATCGCCGACGAGGGCACGACCCAAATGCTCACGCCTTCCTGGCGGCGGGTGTAGACGTCGCGGGCCATCTGCAGGGCCATCTTCGCGTCGGGCGCATGCAGGCTGCCGCAGTGCTTGTGGTCCAGGCCCGCCTTGTTGCGGACGAAGACTTCCCACAGGGGCCATTCATTGGCGCCGGTCGTTTGGTTGATGCTCATGATTCGTGTGCTTCGGAGATCGTGCGGAGGACCTGATCGCGCGATCAGGCCGCCTGGGCGGCGGTGGCGCGCTTGTTCGCGTGGGCCAGCGCGGCGTCGCGCACCCAGGCGCCCTCCTCCCAGGCCTTGACGCGGGTGGCCAGCCGCTCGGTGTTGCACGGGCCGTTGCCGCCGACGACGCGCCAGAACTCGTCCCAGTCGATCGCGCCGAAGTCGTGCTGCTCGCGCTGGGCATTCCACTTCAGGTCGGGGTCGGGCAGCGTCACGCCGAGCAACTCGGCCTGCGGGACCGTGGCGTCGACGAACTTCTGACGCAGCTCGTCGTTGGTCAGGCGCTTGATGCCCCAGCGCATCGACTGCTCGGAGTTCGGCGAGTCCTTGTCCGCCGGGCCGAACATCATCAGCGACGGCCACCACCAGCGGTTCACCGCGTCCTGGACCATGGCCTTCTGCGCGGCGGTGCCCTCGCGCATCATGACCAGCAGGCTCTCGTAGCCCTGGCGCTGGTGGAAGGACTCCTCGCGGCAGATGCGGATCATCGCGCGCGCATACGGGCCATAGGAGCAGCGGCACAGCGGCACCTGGTTCATGATCGCCGCGCCGTCGACCAGCCAGCCGATCACGCCGATGTCGGCCCAGGTCAGCGTCGGGTAGTTGAAGATCGAGCTGTACTTGGCCTTGCCGGTGTGCAGCGCGTCCAGCATCTGGTCGCGGCTGGTGCCCAGCGTCTCCGCGGCCGAGTACAGGTAGAGCCCGTGACCGCCCTCGTCCTGCACCTTGGCCAGCAGGATGGCCTTGCGCTTGAGCGTCGGGGCGCGCGTGATCCAGTTGCCCTCGGGCAGCATGCCGACGATCTCGGAATGCGCATGCTGGCTGATCTGCCGCACCAGCGTCTTGCGGTAGTGCTCCGGCATCCAGTCCTTGGCCTCGATGAAGTCGCCCGCGTCGATGCGGGCCTCGAAGGCCTCGTTGCGCTGCTGCTCCTCGGCGGTCTGCAGCTTGGCCGCCTGGTCCTGCGGACCGACGCTCATGGCTTGCGTGTACATGGGGACTCCTTACGAATGCTTCGGACGCTGGTCGACGACGCGGCGCGCCTTGCCCACCAGCGTGCGTTCGATCGAATCGGGGGCGCCGACCGTCACGCGGGTCGACACGCCGATCAGCGTCTTGATGCGGTGCTGCAGCGAGCGGCTCGCCGCCTGCGCGTCGCCGCCCGCGGCCGAGAGCTCGCAGCGCACCTCGACCTCGTCGAGGTGGCCGTCGCGGCTGACGACGATCTGGTACTGGCCGGACAGGCCGGGCTCGGCGAGCACCAGTTCCTCGATCTGCGTCGGGAACAGGTTGACGCCGCGGATGATCAGCATGTCGTCGCTGCGGCCGACGATCTTGTCCATGCGGCGCATGCTGCGCGCCGTCGGCGGCAGCAGCCGCGTGAGGTCGCGCGTGCGGTAGCGGATCACCGGCAGCGCCTCCTTGCTCAGCGAGGTGAAGACGAGCTCGCCCTCCGAGCCCTCGGGCAGCACCTCGCCGGTCTCGGGGTCGATGATCTCGGGATAGAAGTGGTCCTCCCAGATCACCGGGCCGTCCTTGGTCTCGATGCACTCGGACGCGACGCCCGGCCCCATCACCTCGGACAGGCCGTAGATGTCGACCGCGTCGATGCCGGCCTTGTGCTCGATCTCGCGGCGCATCGCCTCGGTCCAGGGTTCGGCGCCGAACACGCCGGTCTTGAGCGAACTGGCGCGCGGGTCCAGGCCCTGGCGCACGAACTCCTCGACGATCACCTGCATGTAGCTCGGCGTGACCATGATCACGTCGGGCTTGAAGTCCTGGATCAGCTGGACCTGCTTCTCGGTCTGGCCGCCCGACATCGGGATCACGGTGCAGCCCAGGCGCTCGGCGCCGTAATGCGCGCCCAGGCCGCCGGTGAACAGGCCGTAGCCGTAGGCGACGTGGACGATGTCGCCCGCGCGCGTGCCGGCGGCGCGCAGCGAGCGCGCGACCAGGTCGGCCCAGGTGTCGATGTCCTTTCGGGTGTAGCCCACCACCGTCGGCTTGCCCGTGGTGCCCGAGGACGCGTGCACCCGCACGACCTTCTCGCGCGGCACCGCGAAGAGGCCGAACGGGTAGTTGTCGCGCAGGTCCTTCTTCGTCGTGAACGGGAACAGGCGCAGGTCGGCCAGGTCCTTCAGATCCCCGGGATGCACACCCTTGGCGTCGAACGCGGCCTTGTAGTGCGGGACGTTCTCGTAGGCATGCTGGAGCGTCCACTTCAGGCGCTGCAGCTGCAGCGCGCGCAGCTCGTCCTGGCTGGCGCGCTCGATGGGCTCGAGGTCCTCGGGCCGGAAGGTCTTCACCGTCATGGGTCTCGTCTCCTTGTCGCCGCGGGCTCGGGCCGGCTCAGCCGGGCAGCGGCAGGTCCGCCACCACGGACCGGCCCTTCATGCGGTAGGACCGCCCGCGGAAGACCGCGATCAGCTCGTCGCGTTGATTGGTGATGCGGATGTCGTAGACGCCGGTGCGGCCGGCCAGCGAGGTCTCGCTGCGCGCGCCGTCAGGACGTCCCCCAGCCGGGACGGCGCGACGAGGTCGATCGCGAAGCCCGAGGCCACCGTCATCTCGTTGTGCGAGTTGCAGGCGAAGGCGAAACAGGAATCGGCCAGCGTCGTCACGAAGCCGCCGTGGCAGATGTCGAAGCCGTTGAGCATGTCCTCGCGCACCGTCATCGACAGCGTCGCGGTGCCGGGACCGATCGCGTCGATGCGCAGGCCCAGGCCCTGCGACGCGCGGTCATTGGCGAACATCGTGTCGCGCACAGCCTCGGCGATGCGCTGCGGATCGAGGGCCTCGCGCATCAGCGGTCCTTGAACACCGGCGCGCGCTTGGACAGGAAGGCGGCCGCGCCCTCCAGGTAGTCGTGCGCGTAGCCGAGCTGGCTCTGCAGCTTGGCCTCGAGCTTGAGCGCGTCCTCGAACTCCAGGTCCATCGACGCATCGAGCGCCTGGCGCGTCTGCACCAGCGCGCGGGTCGGCATCTTCGCCAGCTTCTGCGCGGTGGCCATGGCTTCGCTCTGCAGCTCGCCGTCGGCGACGCAACGCGCGATCAGGCCCCAGGCTTGCGCGTCGGCTGCGGGCAGCTTGTCGCCCAGCAGTGCCAGTTGCAGCGCACGGGCGCGGCCCACCAGCCGCGTCAGCAGCCAGGTGCCGCCGCAGTCGGGCACCAGTCCGATCTTGGAGAAGGCCTGGATGAACGAGGCCGACTGGCCAGCCAGCACCAGGTCGCAGCCCAGCGCGAAGTTGGCGCCGGCGCCCGCGGCGACGCCGTTGACCGCGCAGACGGTCGGCACCGGCATGCTGCGCAGGCGCAGGGCCAGCGGGATGTAGTAATGGTCCAGGAGGTTGCCGATGTCCTTGGCCTTGGGCTGGCGCTGCGGATCGGCGTCGCCCGCGTGGTCGTCGAACTCGGGCTTGATGTGCGGGTCGGACAGGTCTTGGCCGGCGCAGAACGCGCGGCCGGCGCCGGTGATGAGCACCGCCCTCACCGCCTCGTCATGAGCCGCCTCGTCCAGGGCGATGCGCAACTGGCCCAGCAGGCCGGTCGTGAACGCGTTCAGCGCCTGCGGCCGGTTCAGCGTCAGGACGCGCACGGCGCCTTCGGTGCTGATCAGCAGCGGACTGTCTTCGGCGGTGGACGGGGGGGTGGGGGTGGTGCTCATTCGGCTTGTCTCCTCGGCCTGAGGGGGATTCAGCTTTTGCAGCTTTTTTTGATCGGCTTCTATTTACCGACCGGTCGGTAGATACTACGAGCCATCGGATCCCAACACAAGGCCAGTGACCTAGGGTTACCACCAAGATCGCGGTCATTTACAGGGAAAGTTCCCCTGGTGCTGGGGCCGAGGACGCCCGAACCACGATAGGAGACGAATCCATGCCCTGCTATGCCATCGACGGCCTGTCGCCGGTCGTCCATCCCAGCGCCCATGTGCATCCGACGGCGGTGCTGATCGGGGACGTGATCGTCGGGCCGGACTGCTACGTCGGCCCCTGCGCCTCGCTGCGGGGCGACTTCGGGCGGATCCGGCTGATGGCGGGCGCCAACGTGCAGGACACCTGCGTGATCCACGGCTTCCCGGGGTCGGACACCATCGTCGAGACCAACGGCCACATCGGCCACGGCGCGGTGCTGCACGGCTGCGTGGTGCGCCACGACGCGCTGGTCGGCATGAACGCGGTGGTGATGGACGAGGCGGAGGTCGGCGCCTACAGCATCGTCGCGGCCTGTGCGTTCGTGCGGGCGGGGCTGAAGCTGCCGGAGAAGTCGCTGATCGCCGGGCTGCCGGCCAAGGTGATGCGGCCGGTGACCGAGGACGAGATCCGCTGGAAGCGCGAGGGCACGAGACCTACCAGGACCTGGCGCGGCGCTGCCACGCCAGCCTGGTCGAGGTCAGCCCGCTGGCCGAGGAAGAGGCCGACCGACCGCGCCTGCAGGTCGGCGGCCCCAAGACGCTGGTGGCGACAAGACGCGAGGACGACGGCAGCGCCTGAGCGTGCTGGCGCCGCCTTGAACGCGGCGGCGGCGCC
The DNA here is from genome assembly GCF_007997345.1 of Mitsuaria sp. TWR114. Taxonomy (NCBI): domain Bacteria; kingdom Pseudomonadati; phylum Pseudomonadota; class Betaproteobacteria; order Burkholderiales; family Sphaerotilaceae; genus Roseateles; species Mitsuaria sp. TWR114. Next base: position 1,975 of record NZ_VOSR01000573.1, on the reverse strand, counting down.
GAGGCGCCTTCAGACCATTTCGGCCCGCTGCACCTGCACCTGGTCGATCAGCGCGGTCACCAGGCCGGACGTCAGCCCGTGCACGCCAGCGCCGGAGCAGGCTGCGGCGCCGGCCGCGACGGCCCAGCGCAGGTGCTCCTCGGGCTCCTGGGTCGCGCCGTTCATCAGGCTGTAGAGCAGCCCGGCCATGGCGGCATCGCCGGCGCCGATCGTGTCCACGACCGCGTCCAGCGGCGGCGGCGCGGCGCTGAGGTCGGCCTTCGGATGGAACAGCTGGGCGCCGCGCTCCCCCAGCGTCAGCATCACGATGGCGCGCGGGTTCCAGGCGGCGATCTGCGCCAGGCCGACATGGTGGTCGCGGCTGCGGAACAGCCCGCGCAGGTCTTCGTCCGACACCTTGATCACGTCCGCCAGCCGGCACATGCGCTCCAGCGTGCGGTCATAGCGCGAGTCCATCGAGATCCGGTAGTTCGGGTCGTAGCTGATGCGGGCGCCCTCGTCCTTGAGGGACTCGGCCAGCGCGATCAGCCGCGCGGCCAGCGGCTCGCGCGTCAGGCTGATCGAGCCGAAGTGGGCCCAGCGCAGCGCCCGGCGCCAGCCGGCGGGCAGCGCATGGGGGCGGAAATGCAGGTCGGCGCTGTCGTCGCCGACGAAGGCGTACTCCGGCGGCGACACCTGATGGACGAAGGCCATCAGCGGCGACTTGGCGAACTGCTGGATGAAGCGCAGGTCCAGGTGGGCGTCCGCGCTGGCCTGCCAGAGTTCCTGGCCGAAGGGGTCCTTGCTCAGGCCACCGGCGAAGGCGCTGAGCTGGCCGAGCCGCGACATCGCGATGGCCACGTTCCACGGCGAGCCCCCGCTGCGGCTGCACCAGGTGCCGGGACCGGTGCGGATCATGTCGGTGAGGGCCTCGCCGAAGGAGACGAAGCTGGCCAGGTCCGCATGGACCACGGTCGTGGGGGTCAAGCTCATTCCGGGATTCGAACGCGCCTGACCTTCCGGTGCAAGTGACAAGTCCTACAGGGTGTCGATGCGAGGGCGGGGTTGACATCGCGCACGGCCGCGGCGCCGGCGTGGCCAGATCGCACGCCAAGAAGGGCCCGGGCGGGCGCGGACGGCGCGCCGGCGGCACAATCGCTCCCCATGACCGATGGTGTGATTCCGCTGCTCGATCTGCGCCAGATCGGGCGGACGCCTCCCGTGCCGCATCCCCTCCCCCCGCCCCGCCCGGGGCCGTGGCTGGACGCGCGCGGCCGGCCGCTGCGCGACCTGCGCATCTCGGTCACCGACCGCTGCAACTTCCGCTGCAGCTACTGCATGCCGAAGGAAGTGTTCGACAAGCACTACGCCTTCCTCCCCCACCGCGACCTGTTGTCCTTCGAGGAAATCACCCGTCTGGCGGGCGTCTTCGCCGGCCTGGGGGTTCAGAAACTGCGCCTGACCGGCGGCGAACCGCTGCTGCGCCGCAACCTCGAGGCGCTGATCGCCCAGCTGGCCGAGCTGCGCACGCCCGAGGGCCAGCCGCTCGACCTGACGCTGACCACCAACGGCTCGCTGCTGGCGCGCAAGGCGCGGGCGCTGCGGGACGCGGGCCTGCGCCGGGTCACCGTCAGCCTGGACGCGCTTGACGACGCCATCTTCCGGCGCATGAACGACGTCGACTTCCCGGTCGCCGAGGTGCTGCGCGGCATCGAGGCCGCCCAGGCCGCCGGCCTGGCGCCGATCAAGGTCAACATGGTGGTCAAGCGCGGCACCAACGACGATCAGATCGTCCCTATGGCGCGCCATTTCCGCGGCACCGACGTGGTGCTGCGCTTCATCGAGTACATGGACGTCGGCATGAGCAACGGCTGGCGCATGGACGAGGTGCTGCCGTCCGCGCAGGTCCTGGCGCGCCTGCGCGAGGACGCCGAGCTGGTCCCGCTCGCCGCCACCGTCGAGGGCGAAACCGCCACCCGCTGGGGCTACGCCGACG
>NZ_VOSR01000572.1:0-4702 GCF_007997345.1 Mitsuaria sp. TWR114 | reverse complement strand
GCCGCGCGCCGGGATCGCCGCCCTCGGCGGTGGTGGCGTTCCAGAACAGGTTGAGGTCGGACACCCGGTCCGGCAGGCCCGGGAACGACGCCTTGAGCGGCGTCGCGGTGAGCTGGATTTCGTAATCGCCGCTGAAGGGCTGCCGATACCAGAGCGTCAGTCCCGCGCTCGCCTGCAGATCCAGCACGCCGTCCTCGGCGCGCACGAGGCTGTCGGGCGCCTGCCGCTCGATGCGCCAGGCGCCGGTGCCGTGGCGGAAGTCGTCCGACGCCAGCACCGTGCCGGGCGCTTCCTGGCCGTGGGCGGCCAGGCTCGCGAGTCCCAGCAGCCATGCGACGGCGCGGGACGGGCGGTGGATCTCTTCCTGGTGCGGCGCATGCGCAGGGGCCGGGCCGCGGCCCTTCGCGCTCAACGGGTGCATCGGTGATTCAAGGCGTGGTGACAGGACAGGGCGCGACTATGTTGGCCGGCCTCCCGCCCCGGCAAATGCGAAATCCCGCCAGCCACATGCCGATTTCGTGCTTGCCCATCGATGGGCGTGACGCTCGCGCCCGACGACACGCGCCCATGCACCGCGGCCTGCGCCTGCTCGCGCCACCCGATATCGATATGCGGGAATCTTGCTTCGCGCCACCGGTCCGCCTGCCTACGCTTCGCGCCAACTCGTCATGACAGGTTGGACCTGGATGAAACCGAACACGGCCGAACTCATCGCGCTGCCCAGCGCGCCCCTGCATGCGCAGGTCAAGAACACCCTGCGCGCCCGGATCCTGGACGGCACCTACGCGCCGCTGTCCCAGCTGCCGTCCGAGAGCGAACTCGGCGCCGCCTTCGGCGTCAGCCGCATCACGCTGCGCCAGGCGCTGGGCGCGCTGCAGCGCGAAGGGCTGATCTACACGCTGCAGGGCAAGGGCAGCTTCGTCTCCCGGCCCAAGGCCTTCCAGAACGTCAGCAGCCTGATGGGCTTCGCCGAGTCCATGTCGGCCCAGGGCCATGAGGTGCTCAACCAGCTGCGCGGGCTGCGCTTCATCGCGGCCGAGCGCGAGGTCGCCCGGCGCCTCGGCCTGGAGGACGGCGCGCCGGTGGCCGAGATCCGGCGCGTGCGGCTGCTCGACCGTGCGCCGGTGTCGCTGGAGCTCACCTACGTGCCGGCCGCGATCGGTCGCAAGCTTGCCCAGGCCGACCTGGTCACCCGCGACATCTTCCTGATCCTCGAGAACGAATGCGGGCTGCCGCTGGGCCACGCCGACATGAAGATCGACGCGACGCTCGCCGACGCCGAGCTGGCCGAGGCGCTCGGCATGAGCGAAGGCGCGCCGGTGCTGCGCATCGAGCGGCTCACCCACGACGCGCAGGGCCGCCCGATCGACTTCGAATACCTCCACTTCCGGGCCGACGCCTTCCAGTACCGGCTGCGCGTCGACCGTCACCGCCAGGAGCGCTGAATGCAGACCTTCGAACATGAATACGACGTGGTCGTCGTCGGCGGCGGCACCGCCGGACCGATGGCGGCCGTCAAGGCCAAGCAGGCGAATCCGGCGCTGCGCGTGCTGCTGTTGGAGAAGGCCAACGTCAAGCGCAGCGGCGCGATCTCCATGGGCATGGACGGCCTCAACAACGCCGTCATTCCCGGCCACGCCACGCCGGAGCAGTACGTGCGCGAGATCACCATCGCCAACGACGGCATCGTCAACCAGAAGACGGTGATGGCCTACGCGCAGGGCAGCTTCGCGATGATCGAGGAGCTGGACCGCTGGGGCGTGCGTTTCGAGAAGGACGAGACCGGCGACTACGCCGTGCGCAAGGTCCATCACATGGGCAGCTACGTGCTGCCGATGCCGGAAGGGCACGACATCAAGAAGGTGCTGTACCGGCAGCTCAAGCGCGCCCGCGTGGAGATCACCAACCGCGTCGTGGCGACGCGGCTGCTCACCGCCGAGGACGGCCGCATCGCCGGCGTGATGGGCTTCGATTGCCGCACCGCCGACTTCCACGTGATCCGCGCCAAGTCCGTCGTGCTGAGCTGCGGCGCGGCGGGACGGCTGGGGTTGCCGGCGTCGGGGTATCTCTTCGGCACCTACGAGAACCCCACCAACGCCGGCGACGGCTACTCGATGGCCTACCACGCGGGCGCGGAACTCTCGGGCCTGGAGTGCTTCCAGATCAACCCGCTCATCAAGGACTACAACGGCCCGGCCTGCGCCTACGTCACCGGTCCCTTCGGCGGCTACACCACCAACGCCGAGGGCCAGCGCTTCATCGAATGCGATTACTGGAGCGGCCAGATGATGTGGGAGTTCCACCGCGAGCTGCAGGGCGGCAAGGGCCCGGTGTTCCTGAAGCTGGACCACCTGGCCGAGGAGACCATCTCCGCCATCGAGACCATCCTGCACACCAACGAGCGGCCCAGCCGCGGCCGCTTCCACGCCGGCCGCGGCACCGACTACCGCGAGCGCATGGTCGAGATGCACATCTCCGAGATCGGCCTGTGCAGCGGTCATTCGGCCTCCGGCGTCTGGGTGGACGAGCACGCGCGCACCACCGTGCCCGGGCTGCACGCCGCCGGCGACATGGCCTGCGTGCCGCACAACTACATGCTGGGCGCCTTCGTCTACGGGAAGCTGGCGGGCGAGAGCAGCGCCCGCTTCAGCGCGGAGCACGGCCTGGCCGCGGTCGACGCGGGCCAGGTCGAGGACGAGCGCCGCCGCGTCTGGGCGCCGCTGCTGCGCGAGGACGGCCTGCCGCCCAACCAGGTCGAATACAAGCTGCGCCGCATGGTCAACGACTACCTGCAGCCGCCCAAGGTGACCCGCAAGATGGAGATCGGCCTGGAGCGCTTCGAGGCCATCCGCGAGGACCTGGACCGGCTCAAGGCGCGCGAGCCCCACGAGCTGATGCGGGCGCTGGAGGTGCATGCCATCCGCGACTGCGCCGAGATGGCCGCCCGCGCCTCCCTCTACCGCACCGAGAGCCGCTGGGGCCTGTACCACGCGCGCGTCGACTTCCCCGATCGCGACGACGCGCAGTGGTTCTGCCACGCCCAGCTGATGAAGGACGGGCAGGGCCGGATGGTCAGCTTCAAGCGCGCCATCGAGCCCTACCTCGTCCCCATCGCCGACGCCGACCGCAATGCCTACCGGCAGCTGCGCATCGCCACGCCCACCGAGGCTCCCACCGAGGCCCTTCCCGCATGACCACCATCGCCCCGCTTGCCTTCCATCCCAGCGCCGTCCCGGTGACTGTCGACGCCGACAAGTGCATCGCCGACAAGGGCTGCACCGTCTGCGTGGACGTGTGTCCGCTCGACGTCCTGGCCATCGACCTGGTCAAGGGCTCGGCCTACATGAAGTTCGACGAGTGCTGGTACTGCATGCCCTGCGAGAAGGACTGCCCGACCGGCGCGGTGCGCGTCGACATCCCCTATCTGCTGCGTTGACACCGGAGAACCCGAGATGCCTTTCAAGCCCTTGAGCGTCCTGCCGACCGCGGCGCTGAATGCCGCGTTTACCGCCGCGTTGACCGTCGCACTGGCCGGCGCGCCCGCCAGCGCCCGCGCCGAGACCATCCGCGTGGCCATCGGCACGCAGGACACCACGATCAACTGCGCCACCGGCGGCCTGCTGATCCGCGAGCTGAAACTGCTGGAGAAGTACCTGCCGCGCGACGGCCGCTACAAGGAGGTCCGCTACGACATCCAGTGGAAGAACTTCACCTCCGGCGCGCCGCTCACCAGCGAGATGGTCGCCGACAAGCTGGACATCGGCTCCATGGCCGATTCCCGGCTCCAACAACGGCGCGGCCTTCCTCAAGGCCGGCAAGCGCAGCGTGTTCATCACGGTGCTGTCGGGCAGCACGCTGGGCAGCGGCAACGGCATCGTGGTGCCGCGCGACTCCAAGGTCACGCTGCTGTCGGAGCTCAAGGGCCACACCATCTCGGTGCCGTTCGCCTCCACCGCCCACGGCATGCTGCTGCGCGCGGTGGCCGCGCAGGGCTGGGACCCGCAGAAGGACGTGACCATCATCACGCAGGCGCCCGAGGTCGCCGGCCCCGCGCTGCAGGCCGGCAGGATCGAGGCGCATGCGGACTTCGTGCCCTTCGTCGAGCTGTTCGAGCACCGCGGCGTCGCCCGCAAGATCTATGACGGCGCGCAGGCCAACGCGCCCACGTACCACGGCTCGCTGGTCAGCGCGGACTATGCGGCCAGGTATCCGGAGGTGGTCGTCGCCTTCCTGCGCGCGGCGCTCGAGGCGGACCGCCTGATCGCCGTCGAGCCGGAGAAGTACAGCCTGCTGATCGAGCAGGTGACCGGCATCGACGCGGCGGTGAACTACCTCTACCACGGGCCGCTGGGCCTGCAGACGCGCGACCTCACCTGGAAGCCGGAGTACCGGCAGGCGCTGAGGACCTCGATCGAGACGCTCAAGCTGATGGGGCGCGACTCGCCGCTGAACGCGGACAGCTTCATCGACGACCGCTACATCCGCGCCGCGTTCAAGCAGTCCGGCCTGGACTACGAGCAGCGGCTCGCCAACCGGGACAAGCTGCCGCTGAAGGCCGTCGATGCGACGACCGGCCGGCCGATCACCGACGTGCAGCGCGCCGCCGGCATCTGGGTCCAGGGCGAGCCCAAGGTGCGCCACTACGCGAGCATCGAGAACGCGCTCGTCGACCTGCGCCGGATCGAGGCCGCCGGCGGCAAGG
>NZ_VOSR01000571.1:0-10295 GCF_007997345.1 Mitsuaria sp. TWR114 | reverse complement strand
GCATCGTCCGGCGCGCCGTAGTGCCAGTCATCCTCCGCGTTCACGCAACCGATGAGCTTGCCCTCCGGCGCCAGCACGCGAGCGATCTCGCACAGCGCGCGGCGGGTGTCCTCGCGGTCGAAGTAATGCAGCGACAGCTGTGCGACGGCCAGGTCAAACTCACCGTCACGCAGCATCGGCATCGCCCTCACATCCGCCAGCAGGTGGCGCGCCCGCGGCGAATGCCGCCGGCAGCGCGCCAGCGCCTCGGCGGAAATGTCGATGCCAGTGACGTCGACGCCCAGCTCCAAGAGGGCAGCCGTCTCCCAACCATCGCCACAGCCGATGTCCAGCGCGCGTCGCACGCCCGGCAATCGATGCTGCCAGCCAGTGAGCCACGCATCCTGATGGCTCAGCGGGTGGGCGGCGTAGCGGCGGTCCCAGACGGCGGAAGGAGGCTCGTCGCTTGGCGGCTCGTCGGCTTCGGTTGGGGGCGGCTCCAAGGCCTCCTGCGGCGACCGAGCACCAGCGGAAGGCGCCGGGGCCCCTTTCCGCTCAATCGCCTCCGCACGCTCGGCATTCGCTTCAAGGGGCATGGGCATCGCCCGCGAGCGAGACACCGAGTCGGGGCTGGCGGTGGGGTGGGGCAGTTCGCTTATTTCTGGCTGAAGGCGTGGGGAAACCGGCTTGAATGCGCCGACCCCGCCGTCAGGTGGGACGACCTGGACGGTGTACCGTTCAGACTGATTTCCGATCGCGGCTCCGGCCGCAGTTCTCCGAGGAGTGATTGCATGTTCAACCTGATGAAGACCGCCATCCTGATGGCCGCCATCACCGCGCTGTTCATGGCGATCGGCTCCGTGCTGGGCGGCCAGACGGGCATGCTGATCGCGCTGGTGGTCGCGGTGGGCATGAATTTCTTCAGCTACTGGTTCTCCGACAAGCTGGTGCTGAAGATGTACAACGCCCAGGAAGTCGACGAGCGCAGCGCGCCGCAGTTCTACAACATGGTCAAGGAACTGGCCCAGCGCGCCCAGCTGCCCATGCCCAAGGTCTACCTGATCCAGGAAGACGCCCCCAACGCCTTCGCCACCGGCCGCAACCCGGACCACGCCGCGGTCGCGGCGACGACCGGCATCCTGCGCGTGCTGTCGGAACGCGAGCTGCGCGGCGTGATGGCGCACGAGCTGGCCCACGTGAAGCACCGCGACATCCTGATCTCCACGGTCAGCGCGACGATGGCCGGCGCGATCTCCATGCTGGCCAACTTCGCGATGTTCTTCAGCCCGCGCGACAGCGAAGGCCGCCGGCCAACCCGATCGTCGGACTGCTGGTGGCGATCCTGGCGCCGATCGCGGCCTCGCTGATCCAGATGGCGATCAGCCGCGCCCGTGAATTCGAGGCGGACCGCGGCGGCGCGGAGATCTCCGGCGACCCGCAGGCATTGGCCTCGGCGCTGGACAAGATCCACCGCTACGCCCAGGGCATCCCGCTGGAGACGGCGGAGCGCCATCCGGAGACGGCCCAGATGATGATCATGAATCCGCTGTCCGGCGGCGGCCTGCGCGGCCTGTTCAGCACCCATCCGTCGACCGAGGAACGCATCGAACGCCTGATGGCGATGTCCCGCCGCTGAACGCGCGCGCTCCGGCCCGGCCGAGCGCTCCGGTGCTCCGGCCAGACGAAACACCGCCTCCGGGCGGTGTTTTTCATTCGACCGGGGCGGGCGGAGGCGACGGCACAATGGCCCGTTCCGCCGGCCTGCCTGATTCAAGCGTTCGCCCCGGCGGCCGATAAAGGACAGCATGAAGGCTTCCCTCCGCTCCCTGACCGCCTCGGCGGCGCTGCTCGGCGCCGTCGCGCTGCTGGCCGGCTGCGACCAGCTCGGCATCGAGGACCCCGCCAAGGTGGCGGCGGCCAAGCAGGCCGAGGGCAAGGCCATCGGCGGCGCCTGCCGCAACGCGCTGCGCGCCATCGAGGACTGCTACGCCCTGAACCCCAAGGCCCAGAAGGCCGCGGTCTATGACGGCTGGCGCGAGATGGACGAGTACATGCGCGAGAACAAGCTCGAGGGCACCCGCCCGCTGGTGGCGAATCCGCAGGCCAGCCGGCCGGCCGCCGCCGAGGAGGAGGAGCCGTCGCCGCGCTCCGCGAAGGGGCAGGTGGGCTCGTCGGACAAGGCGGCGGAGAAGAGCTCGGAGAAGGGCGCCGAGAAGGGCTCGGACAAGGACAAGGCCGGCGAGAAGGGTGGCCACTGAGCCCGGCTCGGTTCGGTCGGGCCATCGGACCGCCGCGCAGTTGATCCCCCGGAGGGTGCAGTTCGTCTTGCGCCGGTCGCCGGCGCGGGTCGTCGCGACGAAGATGCGATCATCCGAAAGATCAGGAGATCGTCCATGACCACTTCGTCCTTCCGTGCTTCCCGTCGTCTGTTTGCCGTCGCCGCGCTGGGCCTGGCCGCCGCCGCGACGGTCGGCACCGCCCACGCCTGGTCGCTGAGCTTCGGCAGCTCGCAGCGCATCGAGGGCAACGGCGAGGTCGCCGCCGAGGCGCGCGACGTCGGCGCCTTCGACGCGGTGGCGCTGTCGGGCGATTTCAAGGTCTTCGTGCGGTCGGGCGCGTCCGACAAGGTCGAGGTGAAGACCGACCGCAACCTGCTCGCCTACATCGAGACCAAGGTCGTCGACGGCAGCAAGGGCCGCACGCTGGAGATCTCGCCCAAGCGCGGCTACAGCCTGAACGCCAAGGGCTCGCCGGTGATCACGCTGGACATGCGCCAGCTGCGCGGCCTGTCGATCGCCGGCTCCGGCGACATCCGCGTCGAGCCGATGAAGACGAGCAACCTGGAGGCCAGCATCGCCGGCAGCGGTGACCTGCGCATGCAGGGACTGGAGGCCGACCATGTGACGCTGCGCGTGGCCGGCAGCGGCGACATGCAGGTGCAAGGCAAGGCCAATGCGCTGTCCGTGTCGGTGGCCGGCAGCGGCGACGTCAAGACGCGTGAGCTGGTCGTCGACGAGGCCAAGGTCAGCATCTCCGGCAGCGGCGACGTCACCGTGGCGCCGACCCGCAAGCTGGACGTGCGGATCGCCGGCTCCGGCGACGTCGGCTACATCGGCAGCCCCGAGATCAGCCTGTCCAACGCCGGATCGGGCTCGGTCCGCAAGCTGAAGTAAGCCCCCCGGGCGCCGGCTGCGCCGGGCGCTCTGTGGACGCCCCTCGCCGCGACAGCGGCCGAGGGGCGCTTCGTTTCCGGACCACGCCGACGACAATTGCGGCCATGGTGGAAGGACTCGCGGCGCTGGCGCGCCATCCGGAATTCAAACGCGGCTCGCGCGACATGCTCGGCATCACGCTGGGCATCTCGGCCTGGGGGCTGGTGACCGGCGTGGCCATGGTCAAGAGCGGCTTGGGCGTGGGGCTGTCGCTGCTGATGAGCCTGGTGGTCTTCGCCGGCAGCTCGCAGCTGGCGTCGCTGCCGCTGCTGGCCAGCGGCGCGCCGCTGTGGGTGCTGTGGGCCACCGCCTTCTGCGTGAACCTGCGCTTCGTCATCTTCAGCGCCCAGTGGCGCCTGTACTTCGAGCCGCTGCCGCGCGCGCAGCGGCTGTTCATCGGCTACTTCGCGGCCGACCTGAACTACGTCGCCTTCCTCAAGCGCTTCCCGGACCTGAAACCCGATTCCGCGAACCAGCTGCCGTACTTCTGGGGCGGCGTCGCGACCAACTGGGTCGCCTGGCAGGCGCCGGCCATCGCCGGCATCCTGCTGGCCGACACCATTCCCACCACCTGGGGCCTGGGTTTCGCCGGCGTGCTGGCGCTGCTGGGGCTGAGCTACTCGCTGCTGAAGGACCGCAACACCTGGGTCTCGGGCGCGGTGGCCGGCTGCGCGGCCGTGGCCGCGTATGCGCTGCCGCTGCGGCTCAACATCCTGGTGGCGATCGCCGCCGCGGTGGCCGTGGGCCTGCTGATGGAGAAATGGCTGCCGCCTCCGACCCCGGCCGCCGGCGGGAGGTCGGCATGAGCCTCTGGGAAGCGGTGCTGGGCATCCTTGGCATGGGCGCGATCACGGTGATCACGCGCAGCTTCTTCATGATCCCGGACCGCGAGATCCCGCTGCCCCAGTGGGTGCGCGACGGCCTGCGCTACGCGCCGCTGGCCGCGCTCGCGGCGGTGATCGTGCCGGAGATCGTCATGACGCAGGGCGAGCTGATCCACACCTGGAAGGACGCCCGGCTGTATGCGACGGCCGTCGGCACCGCCTATTTCTTCTGGCGGCGCGGCATCCTGGGCACCATCGTCAGCGGCACGGCGGTGATGCTGGCGCTGCGGGTCGGCCTGGGCTGGTAGACCCGGCCGGGCCCGTCCTGACGCCGGTTCCAGCGGCGTTTCGTAACCGTCCCGGACAGGGCCGCGCCCGGCCGGCTGGTAAGCTGCGCCCCGATTCGCCGGGCCCGCCCGCAGTGCCCGGACACCCGCTTTCCAACTACTCGAAGCTCATCCCATGAACGTCCTGCGATTCGCCGATCTGATCGCCGCCGGCAAGGTGGCCGACCAGCGCGTGTTCATCCGCGCCGACCTGAACGTGCCGCTCAACGACGCCGGCCAGATCACCGAGGACACGCGCGTGCGCGCCTCCATCCCCGCGATCGAGATGGCGCTGAAGGCCGGTGCCGCGGTGATGGTGACCTCGCACCTGGGCCGCCCGACCGAGGGCGAGTTCAAGCCCGAGGATTCGCTCGCGCCGGTCGCCAAGCGCATGGGCGAGCTGCTGGGCCGCGAAGTGCCGCTGGTGGCGAACTGGGTCGACGGCGTCGACGTGAAGCCGGGCCAGGTGGTGCTGCTCGAGAACTGCCGCGTCAACAAGGGCGAGAAGAAGAACAGCGAGGAGCTGGCGAAGAAGATGGCCGCGCTGTGCGACATCTTCGTGCACGACGCCTTCGGCACCGCGCACCGGGCCGAGGCCTCGACCTACGGCATCGCGCAGTTTGCCAAGGTCGCCTGCGCCGGTCCGCTGCTGGCGGCCGAGATCGATGCCATCAGCAAGGCGCTGGCCAACCCGAAGCGCCCGCTGGTGGCGATCGTGGCGGGCTCCAAGGTGTCGACCAAGCTGACCATCCTGCAGTCGCTCTCCAGGAACGTCGATGGCCTGATCGTCGGCGGCGGCATTGCCAACACCTTCATGCTGGCGGCCGGCCTGAAGATCGGCAAGTCGCTGGCGGAGCCGGACCTGCTCGTCGAAGCCAAGGCGGTGATCGAGTCGATGAAGGCGCGCGGCGCCGCGGTGCCGATCCCGGTGGACGTGGTGACGGCCAAGGCCTTCGCGGCCGACTCGCCGGCGACGGTGAAGGCCGCCACCGAGGTGGCCGATGACGACCTGATCCTGGACATCGGCCCGAAGACCGCGGCGCTGCTGGCCGAGCAGCTGAAGGCGGCCGGCACCATCGTCTGGAACGGCCCGGTGGGCGTCTTCGAGTTCGACGCCTTCGCGCACGGCACCGAGACCATCGCCCGCGCGATCGCGGCGTCGGACGCGTTCTCGATCGCCGGCGGCGGCGACACGCTGGCCGCGATCGCCAAGTACGGCATCGAGCAGGACGTGGGCTACATCTCCACCGGCGGCGGCGCCTTCCTGGAAGTGTTGGAAGGCAAGACCCTGCCGGCCTTCGAGATCCTGTCCAAGCGCGCGCAGGGCTGAGCGCCCCTCGCCTCAAGAAAGAAACGCGCCCTCGGGCGCGTTTTTTGTTGCAGGCGAGAGGTCGCTAGTGAGCGCGTTCCTCGCACGCCGCGCGCGCGGCAGCCTGAAGTGCAATTGGGCACGGTTCTCGGGTGAAGGCTCTAACTTGCGGGCAAATCCTGATGCGGACCTTCATGGCGCGCATGAGCGATTGCCATCTTTGCATGGCAGTTAAAGCTGAATTCATCGCGCCGCGCGAGCCGGAGGATTAAGCTTTGCGCCCCCCGGGCCCCTGTTACCGGGCGATTACGGCACCGGTTCGTCGCCGCGATCGCATGCCGGAAATGGCGCCGGGCCCCCTTCATCGCGACGGAGATTTGCATGACCGACAAGAACGACGGCCTCGGCCTGAGCCCCGCCGAAGCCGCCCTGCGCGAGGCGGCGCTGGACTATCACCGCACCCCGACGCGCGGCAAGATCGCCGTCACCCCGACCAAGCCGCTGGCCAACCAGCGCGACCTGTCGCTGGCCTACTCCCCGGGCGTCGCCTATCCCTGCCTCGACATCGAGAAGGACCCGACGCTGGCCGCCGAGTACACCTCGCGCGGCAACCTGGTCGGCGTGGTCACCAACGGCACCGCGGTGCTTGGCCTGGGCGACATCGGCCCGCTGGCCGCCAAGCCGGTGATGGAAGGCAAGGGCTGCCTGTTCAAGAAATTCGCCGGCATCGACGTCTTCGACATCGAGCTGGCCGAGCGTGATCCCGACAAGCTGGTCGAGATCATCGCGGCGATGGAGCCCACGCTGGGCGGCGTCAACCTCGAGGACATCAAGGCGCCCGAGTGCTTCTACATCGAGAAGCAGCTGAGTGCGCGGATGAACATCCCCGTCTTCCACGACGACCAGCACGGCACCGCGATCATCTCCAGCGCCGCGCTGCTGAACGGGCTGGAACTGGTCGGCAAGGACATCGGCGCGGTGAAGGTCGCCGTGTCGGGCGCCGGCGCCGCCGCCATCGCCTGCCTGGACGTGATGGTCGGCCTGGGCGTGAAGCGCGAGAACGTCTTCGTCGTCGACTCCAAGGGCGTGGTCCAGAGCGAGCGCGCCGATGCCGCCAAGCTCGACGAGTCCAAGCGCCGCTACTGCCAGATCACCCCGGCCCGCACGCTGGCCGACGTGGTCAAGGACGCGGACGTGTTCCTGGGTTGCTCCGCCGCCGGCGTGCTGACCGGTGAGATGGTCAAGACCATGGCGCGCCAGCCCATCATCCTGGCGCTGGCCAACCCCGAGCCGGAGATCCGTCCCGAGCTCGCAAAGGAAGCGCGCCCGGACTGCATCGTCGCCACCGGCCGCTCGGACTATCCGAACCAGGTCAACAACGTCCTGTGCTTCCCCTACATCTTCCGCGGCGCGCTGGACTGCGGCGCGACCAAGATCACCGAGGCGATGAAGCTGGCCTGCGTGCGCGAGATCGCCGCGCTGGCCAAGGCCGAGACGCCGCCGGAAGTCGCCGCGGCCTATCCGGGCCAGGACCTGGCCTTCGGCCCGGACTACCTGATCCCCAAGCCCTTCGACAACCGGCTGATCCTGCGCATCGCGCCCGCGGTCGCAAAGGCGGCGGAGGACTCCGGCGTCGCGACGCGTCCGATCACCGACATGGCCGCGTACCGCGAGCAGCTCTCGCGTTTCGTCTACCAGACCGGCATGTTCATGCGCCCGGTCTTCGCCGAGGCCAAGGCCCATCCGGCCCGCGTGATCTACGCCGAGGGCGAGGACGAGCGCGTGCTGCGCGCGGTGCAGGTGGCGCTCGATGAAGGCCTGGCCAAGCCCACGCTGATCGGCCGCCCCGAGGTCATCGCGATGCGCCTGAAGCGCGCCGGCCTGCGCCTGAAGCTGGGCGAGGACGTGGCCGTCATCGACCCCGAGAACGACCACCGCTTCCGCCAGTACTGGGAGGCCTACCACCAGGCGATGGGCCGCAACGGCTTCACGCCGGAGATGGCCAAGTCGGCGGTGCGCCGCTCCAACACGACGATCGGCGCGCTCGCGATCCAGCTCGGCGACGCCGACGCGATGATCTGCGGCATGGTCGGCCGCTTCGACTCGCATCTGGAGCACATCCAGAACCTCATCGGCCTGAAGGCGAACGTCTCCAACTTCGCGACGATGAACGCGCTGATGCTGGAGCAGCGCACGCTGTTCATCGCCGACACCTTCGTCAACGAAGACCCTAGCGCCGAACAGCTCGCCGACATCGCCTGGCAGGCCGCCGAGGAACTGCAGCGCTTCGGCCTGCCGCCGAAGGTCGCCTTCCTGTCGCACTCGATGTTCGGCAGCAGCAAGCGGGCCTCGGCGGTCAAGATGCGCAAGGCGCGCGATCTCTTCGCGGCCGCACATCCCGAGGTCGAATGCGACGGCGAGATGCATGGCGACGCGGCGCTGTCGGAGGACGTGCGCAACAACTTCCTGCCCGACTCGACGCTGTCCGGCTCCGCCAACCTGCTGGTGCTGCCGACGCTGGATGCCGCCAACATCCTGTTCAACGTGCTGAAGGTCGTGGGCGGGCAGGGCGTCACCGTGGGGCCGATCCTGCTGGGTGCCCAGCGGCCGGTGCACATCCTCACGCCGTCGGCGACCGTGCGCCGTATCGTCAACATGACCGCGCTCGCCAGCGCGGACGTGAAGGCCTCGCAAGGCTGATCGGACGCTCCGGGAGTCGTGGCGTTGGAAACTTCGCCGTAACTCCCGGAAACTGTGCCGAGGCCCCGAGAGCCCCTCATAATCGGCGGCTGTAACTAAATTTCAGACAGAGACAAGTCATGTCCCGTGCCACCAAGATCGTCGCCACCCTCGGTCCCGCTTCTTCGTCGCCGGAGGTGCTGGAGCAGATGATCCAGGCCGGCGTCGACGTGGTGCGGTTGAACTTCTCGCACGGCAAGGCGCAGGATCACATCGACCGGGCCCGCATGGTCCGCGAGGCCGCGGCCCGCGCCGGCAAGCAGGTGGCCATCATGGCCGACCTGCAGGGCCCCAAGATCCGCGTCGGCAAGTTCGAGAACGGCAAGATCGAACTGGTCAACGGCACGCCCTTCGTGCTGGACGCCGACCGCACCGAGCCCGGCAACGAGATGGTCGTGGGCCTGGACTACAAGGAACTGCCCCGTGACGTGAAGCCCGGCGACACGCTGCTGCTCAACGACGGCCTGCTGGTGCTGACGGTCGAGGCGGTGCGCGGCTCGCAGGTCCACACGATCGTGAAGCAGGGCGGCGAGCTGTCCAACAACAAGGGCATCAACAAGCAGGGCGGTGGCCTGACCGCTCCCGCGCTGACCGGCAAGGACATGGAGGACATCAAGACGGCGATGTCCTTCCAGTGCGAATACCTGGCGGTGAGCTTCCCCAAGAACGCCACCGACATGGAGATGGCCCGCCAGCTGGCCAACGTCGCCGGCGAGCCCTACCGTCACAAGCCGGGGATGATCGCCAAGATCGAGCGCTACGAGGCCATCCCCCACCTGGAGGCGATCCTCAAGGCCTCCGACGGCATCATGGTCGCCCGCGGTGACCTGGCGGTCGAAGTCGGCAACGCGGCGGTGCCCGCGCTGCAGAAGCGCATGATCAAGATGGCGCTGGAGCTCGACAAGGTCTGCATCACCGCGACGCAGATGATGGAGTCGATGATCGTGAACCCGGTGCCGACCCGCGCCGAGGTCTCCGACGTCGCCAACGCGGTGCTCGACGGCACCGACGCGGTGATGCTGAGCGCCGAGACCGCCGCGGGCCGCTTCCCGGTCGAGACCATCCAGCAGATGGCCGCGATCGCGCGGGAAGCCGAGAACGCCGAGTTCGTGACGCTGGACACCGACTTCGCCAACCGCCAGTTCGGCCGCATCGACCAGTCGATCGCGATGGGCGCGCTGTTCACCGCGCACCACCTGGGCTGCAAGGCGATCGTGGCGCTGACCGAGTCCGGCTCGACCGCGCTGTGGATGAGCCGCCACCGCATCCATGTGCCGATCTTCGCGCTGACCTCGCAGACGCTGACGCACCGCAAGATGGCGCTGTACCGCAACGTCACGCCGCTGCTGATGCCCAACTTCAGCGATCGCGACCAGGCGCTGCAGGCCGCCGAGGACCTGTTGATCGAGCGCGGCGTGCTGATGCCGGGCGACACCTACGCCATCACCTGCGGCGAGCCGATGGGCTACCCGGGCGGCACCAACATGCTGAAGGTCTGCCGGGTCGCCTGAACCCCGGTCCGTTCGCATGAAGCCGCTGCGCCGCCGTGAGCTGCTGATGGGCGTGACGGGCGGCGTGGGCCTGGCGACGGTCGCCGGCGGCGCGCTGGCCAAGCCCGACGCTGCCGCGGTCGGTGCACCGGGGCCGATCCGGCTGGCCATCAGCGAACAGACGCACAAGCCCTTCGTCCTGCCGCTGCTGCGGCTGATCGCCGAGGCAGCCGGCCTGCAGTGGCAACTGCAGCTGCTGCCCTGGCCGCGCGCGCTGCTGGGCGCGGAACTCGGCCAGCACCTGACCTTCGGGCTGTCGCGCAACCCGGCGCGGGACAAGGTCTTCGCCTACAGCCAGCCGGCCTTCGTCAGCCGCGGTTGGCTGGTGGTGCCCAAGGCGCGGCCGATCGCCTTCG
>NZ_VOSR01000570.1:0-820 GCF_007997345.1 Mitsuaria sp. TWR114 | reverse complement strand
GCGATGCGCTCCAGCGCCTGCTGTCGCAGGCGCTGCTGCATGATGAACAGGTCGACGAAGACCCGCACCTTGCTGCGCAGCACGTCGGGAATGACGGGCGAGAGGATGTAGTCGACCGCACCCAGCGAGTAGCCCTGCGCGGTCTGCAGCTCGTCGGCGTAGGCGGTGACGAAGATGATGGGCGTGTGCGCCGAGCGCCGGTAGCCGCGGATCAGCCGCGCCGTCTCCAGGCCGTCGATGCCCGGCATGTTCACGTCCATCAGGATCACCGCGAACTGCTGGCGCAGCACCTCGCGCAGCGCCTCGCTGCCCGAGCGCGCGATCACCAGGTGCTGGTCGAGGTCGGCCAGGATGGTCTCGAAGACCAGCAGCTTCTCGGGCAGGTCGTCGACGATCAGGATGCTGGCGCGCTCCGCCGCGTCGGGCGTCGCGTAGCCGTCGAAGAGGGCGCTCAGCGGCATAGCCAGCCCCGCAGCACCGTCAGCATGTTGGCGGGGTCGACGGGCTTGGAGAGGTAGTCCCAGGCGCCGGCCTCGATGCACTTCTGGCGGTCGCCCTTCATCGCCTTGGCGGTGACCGCCACCATCGGCAGCTCGCGGCCGCGCGGCAGGCGGCGGATCTGCTGCATGGTCTCCAGGCCATCCATCTCCGGCATCATGATGTCCATCAGCACGATGTCGATCGACGGATCCTCCTGCACCAGGCGGATCGCCTCGCGGCCGTTGTCGGCCGAGACGATCACCATGCCGTGGCTGTCCAGCACGGTCGCGAGCGCGAAGATGTTGCGCATGTCGTCATCGACGATCAGCGCCTTCTTGCC
>NZ_VOSR01000057.1:0-4701 GCF_007997345.1 Mitsuaria sp. TWR114 | reverse complement strand
AGGTCTCGAAGGCGCGTCGGGTCGGCTCCCCGGCGCGCGGCGACAGCTCGACGCCGCCCACCAGCCCGAGGTTGCGCACGTCGATCACATGCGGCTCGCCGCGCAGCGCATGCAGCTGCTCGGCGAAGTAGCCCTGGAGCTCCGCGGCCCGCGTCAGCAGGCCGTCCTCGGCATAGGTGTCCAGCGTCGCCAGTCCCGCCGCGCAGGCCAGCGGATGCGCCGAGTAGGTGTAGCCGTGAAAGAACTCGATCAGGTGGTCCGGCCCGGTCATGAAGGCGTCGTGGATGCGCTGCTGCGCCAGCACCGCGCCCATCGGCACGCAGCCGTTGGTCAGGCCCTTGGCGACCGTCATCAGGTCCGGCGTCACGCCGAAGGTCTGCGCCGCGAAGGCCTGGCCGGTGCGGCCGAAGCCGGTGATGACCTCGTCGAAGATCAGCAGGATGCCGTGCCGGTCGCAGATCTCGCGCAGGCGCTGCAGGTAGCCCTGCGGTGGGATCAGCACGCCCGCCGAGCCGGCCACCGGCTCGACGATCACCGCCGCGATCGTCGACGCGTCATGCAGCGCGACCAGGCGCTCCAGGTCGTCGGCCAGTTCCGCGCCATGCGCCGGCAGGCCGACGCTGAAGGCATTGCGGGCGATGTCGTGGGTGTGGCGCAGGTGGTCGACGCCGGCCAGCAGCGTCCCGAACATCTTGCGGTTGGCGACCATGCCGCCCACCGACATGCCGCCGAAGTTGACGCCGTGATAACCGCGCTCGCGGCCGATCAGGCGGGTGCGCTGGCCTTCGCCGCGGGCGCGGTGGTAGGCCAGCGCGATCTTCAGCGCCGTCTCCACCGACTCCGAGCCGGAGTTGGTGAAGAACACCTTGTTCATGCCCTCGGGCGCGATGCCCGCCAGCCGCGAGGCCAGCTCGAAGGCCTTGGGATGGCCCATCTGGAAGGGCGGGGCGAAGTCCAGTTCCGCCGCCTGTTCCTGGATCGCCCGCACGATGCGCGGCCGGTTGTGGCCCGCGTTCACGCACCACAGGCCGGCGACGCCGTCCAGGATCTGGCGCCCCTGGTCGTCGGTGAAGTACATGCCGTCCGCGCGCGTCAGCAGGCGCGGCGACTGCTTGAACTGCCGGTTGGCGGTGAACGGCATCCAGTAGGCGTCGAGGTCGGGACGGGTGGGGGTGGACATGGCGGGGCTCCCGGGGCGGCGCATTCGGCGCGGGTGATCGATCGGGGCAGTCTAGGCAAGCCGGCGCGCAATCGGTGAGCGTTCCGGCGGCGGGTAAACCCGCGACGGCGCAATCCCATGCGGCTGCGAACGCATTTCGTCGAACACAATGCCGCCCATGCTCAAGGAAGTGCAATTGGATGCGATCGACCGCGCGATCCTCGCGGTCTTGCAGCGCGACGCGCGGATCTCCAACCAGGACCTCGCCCAGCAGGTCCACCTGTCGCCGTCGGCCTGCCTGCGGCGCGTGAAGCGGCTGGAGGACAGCGGCGTCATCGACCGCGTCGTCGCGCTGCTCAATCCCAAGGCGATCGGCAAGCCCGGCACCAGCTGGACCATCGTCAACCTGGAGCGCATGACCCCGGCGGCGCTGGCCGAGTTCGAGCAGGCGGTGAAGGATGCGCCGGAGCTGCTCGACTGCTTCTACGTCGCCGGCACCAACGACTACCTGCTGCGCTTCGCCTACAAGGACGCCGAGGACCTGGAGCGCCTGCACACCCATGTGCTCATGCAGCTGCCGGGCGTGGCCAAGGCCAATTCGATGCTGGTGCTGCGCACGGTGAAGAAGACCAGCGCCTTTCCGCTGGACTGAGCGCGACGCCGGGCGTTCAGGCGGCGCGCGGCCGCAGCACGCGCAGCATCGGCAGCAGCTGGATCAGCAGCATCGCGCCCAGGATCAGCGCGCAGCCCAGCAGGCCGGCGGCATTGAGCCGGTCGCCCATCATCAGGTAGCCGAAGACGGCGGCGAACAGCGTCTCGGACGACAGGATGATCGCGGCGTCCGCCGCGTGGGCATAGCGCTGCGCCACCACCTGCCCGGTGAAGGCGATGCCCACCGACAGCACGCCGGTGTAGAGGATGGGCCCGGCGGCGGCCTGGATGCCGGCCCAGCTCCAGGACTCGAAGGCGAGGGCCCAGGCCAGCGCCACCACGCCGCAGAACAGGAACTGGCCGCCGGCGACGGTGAACGGCGCGTTCATCCGGTCCGCGACCATGCCCACCAGCAGCACGTGTACCGCCCAGGGCAGCGCGGAGGCGATCACCCAGGCGTCGCCCAGGCCGATGTCCAGTTCATGCGCGCCCGACAGCAGGAAGGCGCCGACCAGGCAGGCCAGCGCGCCCGGCCACACCGACCAGTGCGGCAGGTGGCGCAGCAGCAGCCAGCCCAGCAGCGGCACCAGCGGCACGTACAGCGCGGTCAGGAAGCCGGCGTTGGTGACGGTCGTGTACTGGATGCCGATCTGCTGCAGCGCCGCGCCGGTGGTCAGCAGCGCGCCCAGGCCCATGATCTTCAGCGCGTCGCCGCCGCGCAGCACCGTCGCGCCGGGCGCGCGGCGTTCCCGCACGATCAGCGGCAGCACCACCAGCGCGCCGATCAGGAAACGGATGCCGGTGAACATCATCGGCCCGATGCTCTCCATCCCGTGGGCCTGGGCGACGAAGGCCGAGCCCCAGATCATCGCGATGAGGGTCAGCAGCAGGTTGGCTTGGATGCGGGTCATGGGGCGGAGTGTCGACGATGGCGGAGGACGGGCCGGGGCGCAGCTTCGCGCCAACCTTCATGAGCGGAGATACGCGAGTTCTTCGTCGCTGAAGCCGGCGGCGCCGCGGGCCTCGAGGTTGAAGGGCGGGCGCAGCTTCGGAGCCTCGTGGCGCTCGACCAGCTCGGGGTAGAGCGCGACCGGATCCAGGTCGCGCTCGCGGCACAGGTGGCGGTACCAGTGGTTGCCGATGCGCACATGGCCGACCTCGTCGCGCAGGATCACGCCGAGGATCTCCACCGCGCGCGCGTCGCCGGCCTTGGCGAACTTGGCCTGCAGCGGCGGCGTCGCGTCCAGCCCGCGCGCTTCCAGCGTGCGCGGCACCAGCGCCATGCGGGCGAGCACGTCGCCGGCGGTGCGCATCGCCATCGTCCACAGGCCGTCGTGCGCGTCGAAGTCGCCATAGGCGCGGCCCAGGCCGCGCAGGTGCTCATCGAGCAGGGTGAAGTGCAGCGCCTCCTCGGCCGCGACCCGCAGCCAGTCGAGGTAGTAGGCGCGCGGCATGTCGGGGAAGCGCCAGACGGCGTCCAGCGCCAGGTTGATCGCGTTGAACTCGATGTGCGCGATCGCGTGCAGCAGCGCCGCGCGACCTTCCGGCGTGTAGGGCGACCGCGAGGCCACCTGCAGCGCGGCCACCAGCCGGGGCCGGGCGGGACGGCCGGGGGGGTCGGTCTCCGGCACGAGGCGGGCGGCGGTGTCGAGCCAGACCTCGGGCGCGAGGGTGTGGCTGGTGCCGCAGTCGGGGCTGGGGGGCGATGGGCGCGCCGTCGACGGCGGGCGAGGCGGACGGTGTGCCTGTCATGGCCGTCGCGGCGGCGTGCAGTTCGCGAGCCGCGGCCGCCTTGGCCTGCGGGTCCGCGATCAGAAGGACCTGCAGCGCGCGGGTTCGAAGTTCCATTCGTAGAATTATCCCTTTTGGAGAAACGCATGGCCGTCTACCGCCTCGGCGAGCACACGCCGGAACTCGGCGCCGGCGTCTGGGTCGCCGAGAGCGCGCAGGTCATCGGCCGCGTCACGCTCGAGGACGAGGTCAGCATCTGGTTCAACGCGGTGCTGCGCGGCGACAGCGACCACCTCACCATCGGCGCCGGCAGCAACATCCAGGACGGCAGCGTGCTGCACGCCGATGCCGGCATGCCGCTCACGCTCGGGCGCAACGTCACGGTGGGCCACCAGGTGATGCTGCATGGGTGCACCGTCGGCGACAACGCGCTGATCGGCATCGGCGCCGTGGTGCTCAACGGCGCGCGCATCGGCGCGAACTGCCTGGTGGGCGCCGGCTCGCTGGTCACCGAGGGCAAGACGTTCCCCGACGGCAGCCTGATCATGGGCTCGCCGGCCAAGGTCGTGCGTGAGCTCACCCCGCAGCAGATCCAGGGCCTGGCCATGAGCGCGGCCCATTACGTGCGCAACGGGCGGCGCTACGCCGAAGAGCTGGTTCGCATTGACGATCCGCGTTCCGCCCCCAGATCACCCGAATTCAAAGGAGTCCCATGACCACGTCGACCAAGCCCGCGCCCAGCGAGCTCCACAAGTTCCTCTTCGAAGGCCTGCCGGTGCGCGGCATGCTGGTCCGCCTGGACGAGAGCTGGAAGGAGCTGCTGGGCCGGCGCAAGGAGCCGCTGACGCCGGCGGTGCGCGACCTGCTGGGCCAGATGACGGCGGCGGGCGTGCTGATGCAGGCCAACATCAAGTTCAACGGCGCGCTGGTCTTCCAGGTGATGGGGGACGGGCCGTTGAAGCTGGCGGTGGTTGAGGTCCAGCCGGACATGAGCTTCCGCTCGACGGCCAAGACGCGCGAGGCCGTGCCGGACGACGCCACGCTGCAGCAGATGCTCAACGTCCACGGCCAGGGGCGCTGCGCGATCACGCTCGATCCCAAGGACCGCCTGCCGGGCCAGCAGCCTTACCAGGGCGTGGTGCCGCTGAGCGGGCCGGACG